>JBJXEX010000226.1:0-3451 GCA_046156195.1 Planctomycetaceae bacterium
TCCCGACCGCTCCTACGAACGTGAGGCGTACCATCAACGCCCGAAATCGTCACAATTCAAAAAACGCAAACCGAAAAACGACCTACCCGAACGCCAAATCTAAAGTCAGTGCCATTGGGCTGACGCCCACCGGCTCGCCAAGAATGGCTCATTGAGAGTCGCGCGAGGTATGAATGACCGGACGGACCAAATCTGTTCGCCTGACATCTTCGTGAAAGAACAACGACTTGGGATTGGGGTCTCTTGTGCTTCTGCGGATGCCGCAACCCGTGCTGGCAACAACTACCAAGCCCAGCTGCAATGCAATCAAAAGCCTGTGATACCGCATGGGACAACTCCGTTTGTCGCCTAGATCAAAGGCGGATCGAGGATTCACTCAAGACCGCCCGGACCAAAAATAGACGTATTATCGCTTGGAATCGGTGATGGCGGCACTGTCTTGCAGCCAACGCAGGCAGCGGCAATCACGCCCAAAAGCAATGCCGTCAAAAGTCTCTGAGACCACATGTGACAACTCCTTCCGTCACTCGCATGACAAGCGAATTGTTTGCCTGCGAACGCAGACTTTGGACAACCGCCGCTCATTCTCTCGTCGTCAGTTCGCTGGTTGATCTGTTGAGGAAGATCTCGTCAATTCGAGATTTTCTGGGACTTCATGGCTGACACCGCCGTGGGACTCGCTCCCGTGATCGCTGCCAAGTTGACAGAGCCAAGCCCACTCGCCGTTCAAACTGCATCGCAAAACCTCTGGCTATTCTGGCTCTTACGGCGACGCCCCTCCCGTGGCGCGCCGGTTGCTCTTCCCCGCCGCACCCTGCCGGAGAGACTGTTGAATGGCAGGGCGGCCGGATGAATTCACGATGTAGCTGAATTCGTGAGAATTCAGTTGGCTGAACTCTCACGAGTCCAGCTACCCACTCGCCCATCATGATTTGAGGAGACGCTGTGGCAAAGCTATTGGTTTTTGATGAAGACGCTCGCAAGAGCTTGTTGGAAGGTGCTTCCAAGTTGTCGCGGGCTGTCGCCAGCACGCTGGGGCCGCGCGGACGCAATGCAGTCCTGGACAAGGGCTGGGGTGCTCCGAAGGTGACCAAGGACGGTGTTACCGTCGCCGAGGACATCGAGCTGGGAGACCCGTTCGAGAACATGGGCGCGCAGTTGGTCAAAGAGGTTGCCTCGAAGACCAATACGGTCGCCGGTGACGGCACCACGACGGCCACGATCCTCGCCGAGGCGATCTTTCGCGAAGGCATCAAGTTCATTGCGTCGGGCGCAGATCCGATGTCGATGTCTCGCGGAGTCAACGCTGCGGTCGACGCCGTGGTCGAGCATCTCAAGAAGCTCGCCAAGCCGATCAATGCGAAGAGCCGCAAGGAACTCGAAACCGTCGCGACCATCGCCGGCAACAACAATGCTGACATCGGCTCGAAGCTGGCCGAGGCGTTCATCAAGGTCGGCAAGGACGGCGTCATCACCATCGAAGAGGGTCGACAGACTGATACCGAGATCGACCTCGTCGAAGGGATGCAGTTCGAGCGAGGTTATCTCTCGCCGCACTTCGTCACGGATCAAGACGCTCAGGAATGTGTGCTCGAAAACTGCCGCATTCTGATTTACGAAGAGAAGATCTCGAACGCTCGCGACCTTGTGCCGTTGCTCGAGAAGATCTCGAAGGGCAGCCTGCAATTGCTCATCATCGCCGAAGACATCGAGGGCGAGGCTCTGGCGACGCTGGTCGTCAACAAGATGCGCGGCATCATCAAGGTCGGTGCCGTGAAGGCTCCGGGCTACGGCGATCGTCGCAAGGCGATGCTGGAAGACATTGCGGTCCTCACCGGCGGCAAGGCGATCTTCAAAGACTTGGGTGTCAAGCTCGAAAACATTGAGATGTCCGATCTGGGCATCGCCAAGAAAGTCATCATTGACGCCGAGAACACGACCGTCGTGCAAGGTGCCGGCAAGAAGGACGCGATCAACGGCCGCTGCGAACAGATTCGCGCCGAGGTCGAGAAGACCGAAAGCGAATACGACCGCGAGAAGCTGCAAGAGCGGCTCGCGAAGCTGGCGGGCGGTGTGGCTCAGATCAACGTCGGAGCCGCGACCGAGACCGCGATGAAGGAACGCAAGGACTTGTTCGTCGATGCTTTGTCGGCGACTCGTGCGGCCATCGAAGAGGGCATCGTTCCCGGCGGCGGCGTCGCGTTGCTGCGAGCGTCCAAGGCCCTGGATGGCCTCAAGCTGGACGGTGACGAACGGTTCGGCGTGACGCTCGTGAAGAACGTGCTCGAAATGCCGCTTCGAATGATCGCCGAGAACGCGGGCCTCGACGGAGCCGTCGTTGCCAATCGCGTGAAGAAGTCCAGCGATCCGAACTACGGCTACGACGCTTTGAACGAGAAGTACGGCGACATGTTCGAGTTCGGTGTCGTCGATCCGGTCAAGGTGGTTCGCTGTGCGTTACAGAACGCCGCCAGCGTCGCCAACCTGCTGCTGACCACCGAGTGCATCGTCGTCAACGAACCGAAGAAGGAAGACAAAGACGCTCACCACGACCACCACGACGATATGGGTGGCGGCATGGGAGGAATGGGCGGCGGAATGGGTGGCATGGGCGGAATGCCCGGCATGATGTAGCGCCGATGCGGAAATCCCAATTTCCAAATCTCAATGTCCAATGAATGACCAAATCTCAATGTCCAAGGAGCCGTTGACCTGAATTCAAGTTGCGACGTTTAAGTGCCCCCTTTGGGATTTGAACATTGAACCTTGGGATTTCATTGGTCATTGGTTTTTGGAAATTGGGATTTCAAAAACAAACCTCCAACTAACAGGAGAACTTTCCGTGAAACTGAATCCTCTTGATGATCGTGTCGTGGTCGAACCGCTGAGCGCTGAAGAGACGACGGCTGGTGGCATCGTGCTGCCGGACGCCGCCAAGGAAAAGCCGCAGCGTGGCAAAGTCATTGCGATCGGCCCTGGCCGGTTGCTCGACAGCGGCGAGCGTTGTCCGGTGGCGCTGGCCATTGGTGACGAAGTCCTCTTCGCCAAGTACGGCGGGACCGACATCGAAATCGAAAAGAAGCGCGAAGTCAAAATCCTCCGCGAGAGCGACATCTTGGCGAAAGTCGTCTAGTCGCATGTCCGACCGATGGCCGTGAGCCGAAGGCCGACAGCCGAATTCAGTTTCTCATCGCATGAGGCTGAATTCGGATTGCAAAAATGAAATCGGCCAACGGCTTTCGGCTGACGGCCATCGGCCCGGCAAATCGGAATTCAAACTCAATCCGGCTACGGCCGGTGCATCCAACTAACTCAGGAGCTATCCCGTGCCTAAGCAACTTCTGTTTGATGACCGTGCGCGGCTGAAATTGCAGCGCGGAGTGAAGCAGTTGGCCGACGTGGTCGCGGTCACGATGGGACCGACCGGCCGGAACGTCATCATCGACAAGAA
>JBJXEX010000228.1:0-9726 GCA_046156195.1 Planctomycetaceae bacterium
CCCCGCCGAAGATCACGTAACTCTCACCCGCATAGTTTTTGGCGTTCCCCGACGCATCGGCGCGTTCGGCCCCGATCAGCAGGTCGTCGAAGCCGTCGCCGTTCACGTCCCCCGCGCTACTCACCGAAGTGCCGCTCCGGTCATACGGGTCCGCGCCGAAGAGCGTGATCCCGGCCGTCCCGAGACTGGCCAGGTCGATCGTCGCCGGCAGCGACGCCCCCCCGAAGATCACGTAACTTTCACCCGCAGACGATTTGGCGTTCCCCGACGCATCGGCTTGGTAGGCACCGATCAGCAGGTCGTCGAAGCCGTCGCCGTTCACGTCCCCCGCGCTGCTCACCGAACGGCCGCTCTGGTCATCCGCGTCCGCGCCGAAGATCGTGGTCCCCTGCGCAGCCGTCAACGCCGCCAGGTCGATCGTCGTCAACAGTTGCCGGCCTTCGAGTCCCTCAATCTTCGGAGCCACATCGACCGTCGTGATCCCCAACCGCCGCGAGGTCGTCATCGACCGCTGCCCAACCAACGCGCGACGCTGACGAGCACGACGACCAACACAATGACGAACCGAATTCAACCAGTTGAAAAGCAGCATGATGAAAGTCTTTCTTGCGGATTGGGGTATTTGGGTCACTAACCCGAAGCGTCAGCGAGGGCGAATGCTCCAGGACGCGACGAGGTTAGAGTTCAGGGGTTTGGGTTCAGGGTCTTGGGTTCAGGGTCTTGGGAAGCGTTCGCCCTCGCTCACGCTTCGGGTTAGTTAGGCGTCCTTGCTGACGCTTCGGGTTACTTGGCTACGGGCCGATGGTGATCGTGCGGCGGATTTCGTCGGTCTTGAAACCGAGTGCGGACGGGCGTTTGACCCCGGGCAGGACAACCACGTCGTAGAGTTCGCGGACGACTCCGTTCAGCCACAGCCAATGCACGAGGTCGCCGGTTCTCAGGTCGATCACACACAGACCGCAATGAGCCTCGGCATCGTTCTGCTTCAAGTTCTCGTCGAGCGCCAGTCCTTGAAACGTGCGGTTCTCTCGGCACTGAGACAGCCCGATGACCGCGTAGTCTCCGATGAAGCTCAGCCCGCGCATGTAGCCGGGGCAGAACACCAACGGCTCGAACTTGCCGGTCGTCCGATCGACTCGACCGAAGTGCCCCGTGCCCGAGTTACACAGCCATAACTGGTCTCGATACAGACGCGGCGAATGCGGCATCGACAGTCCCGACACGATGACCTCGTTCGTCCGCACGTCGATGACGCAGCCGCCATCTCGCCGCCGCTCGCGCCAACCGTCGGCGACATTGCTTTGGCTGACGCAGGTCACATACGCCGGTCGTCCGTTCTCCATCGCCAGACCGTTGAGATGACAACGATCTTCAGCAGCCAGCTTCGTCAGAAACGGAGGCTGCCAGAGCGGCGCAAAGCTGTGCCGCTCACTGGTCGTGGCGAGGCACCCGAAGAGCGTGTTGACGAACACCGGCCGGCCGTCGGCATCGACCGAGACATCGTGAATGTCGAGATCCCCGGTCACATACCCGACCTGCGGCACATAGACGCGGTCGAAGCCATTGGCCGCTTGCCCCGGCTCGAGCGCGTTCTCAAACCGCCAAAGCTGGTACAGCGAGGTCATCCACAGCGTCTGTCCGTCGCCCCACAGTCCCAGGCAACGATTGAACGTCCGCTCGAAGGTCGAAAGCCGCCCATCCGGTTGCAAGCCAACCAAGAACAGCTTGCCGGACTGGTAGGTCGTGAAGGCCAAGCTGCACTTCTGCTCGGCCAGCCACGAGTTGAATTGCCGCGAACCCATCAACTCCAACGAAGGCGTCGGAGCTGGGGTGATGACTGGTTGTGAATGCTGAGTCATGAGTGGGCCTCGATAAAACGAAGGTCAACGGGCACGGAGTCCAGAGACTCGTCGGGGAGAATGAACGAGTCGGCGATGAGTTTCGGTTGGTCGTTAATCAGGTCCGGCCAACGTGAGTTGGGAAGCACGGTGACGGCGAAGATCTCTTGCACGCCGTCGTCGAACTTCAGCCATGCGACGGTTTCGCCCGTGACCATGTCAATCACCCACACGCCGCATGCACGCTCGGACAAAGGTCGTTCGGCGATCGGGATGCCGCTGAAGACGGCGGACTCACGCACTTGCGAGAGCCCAATGAAGGCGTACCGACCATGAAAATCGACGCCGCGAGTGAAGCCCGGCAGAGAGGCGATCGGCTCGTAGCGACCGGCTTGCAGATCGACTCGACCGATGGTGCCCGTGCCGGATTCACACACCCAAAGTTGGTTGTTGAAGACGCGCGGCGAATGCGGCATCGAGAGTCCTCGCAGCAAGACTTCGTTGCTGCCGGTCTCCATCAGAATGCCGCCGCTGCGTTTGTCGGCGCGCCAACCGCCCTGAGTGTCGGTCTCTCCGAGGGCAGTAACGAAGAAAGACGGCTCGTTTAACCGCAAGCCGCAGGCGTGCGCGTTTTGATCGTGACTAGCGGCTTGAATGCTCGGAAACGCGCGTGCCTGCGGCGTGCGGTTAAACGACGGAGGCACCTCACAGAATCCATTCAGATGGCAGCGATCCTCCGGCGCAATGGCCGAGATGAAGGGCGGACGCCAACGCGGCACGAAGGTGTATCTGAAATCGCGCGTACACAGGCACGAGAACCGCGTGTTGATGAACCACAGCTCCGACTCGCCTGATGGCACTGACTCGTTTAACCGCAAGCCGCAGGCGTGCGCGTTTTGATCGTGGCTAGCGGCCTGAATACTCGGAAACGCGCGTGCCTGCGGCGTGCGGTTAAACGAGGTCCACAGCATCTCGTGAATCTGAATGTCGCCCGTCGTCTGCGAGCCGCGCGGAAGGAAGCAGGAGTCGAGAGTTAGCTGTTGCGTGCCAGTTCCCTCTTCTCCTGCACTCCCTCGGCTCTCTCCGTCTCTCACTCTTCCGACCCGCTTTGCGACTGCCGGTGCGTTGTGGTACTCCCAAATTTCAAGCGCCGTCCCGATCGCCAAGCGGTCGCCAGCCACTGCCAGTCCCATCGGTTTGTTGAAGCTTTGGAAGTGCGTATTGATCGTGCCGTTCTCAGCACTCAGCAGCACCAACTTGCCGGCCTGATATGTCGTGACGGCCAGCGAGATACCGAGCTGATCGAGCAACTCGGCAAAGCTGGAAGTGTGCTGGCTGGTGAGTGTCGGTTGCGGTGCCGCAACGACTGCCACAGTCGGCTCACAAGTAATTGGTTCCGGTTGAATCAAAGGAGCGGTGGCATCGAGCGTCGCACTCCCACCTTGCCGCCCAGCCAACACGTCCGCTTCAGGCCCCTGCACGTCAGCCATCGATCGCAAGCCATTTCGCAAATCGGTGTCTCCGTCGAATCGCTCACGCCGCATTGAATTCGTGCGGTCGGACGATGCCTCTGGTCCTCGCCAGAGTCCGCACGGCGGCCGAACAAGCGAGCCGGTCAAACCAGCGCGGTGGAATGTCAGCCCCGTGTTGTCTGAATTCGTATGCGGACCGGATAAGTGACAGCGATTTGGAAAGAATCTCGAAATTGGCGAACGACGCTCTGAGAACCGGCGGTTCGTTGTGATCGCACGCCGCAGGCAAACTGCTTTGGACTGCGGCAGCCTGCTGCCGCTTTCCGTCCAACAGCCTGCTGTTGGACGACTTGCTGAGTGACCTTTGGCAGCAGGCTGCCAAAGCCAAAGCGGCAGCAGGCTGCCGCAGTCCACAAGCAAATTGCGGTCGGACGCGATTGCGTGCCTCTTTCAGAGCCAGAAATCGCCGATCAACCCAGAATCGATCACCAAGTGACTTCGGGCTGCAAACCGTTGCCGCTAAAAGCTGCCCTAAATTCGCCGAACCGCCCATGGGTCGAATCTCAGTTACTCGAACTTCAAGGATGATCGCGTGGCTGCACCGGGCTCTGTCACGAATTGGCTACGGCAAATTGAGCGGGGCGAGGACGATGCCGCCCGCCATTTGTGGGATCGCTTTTCTCCCGAACTTCACCGCATCGCCAAGCAACGGCTTCGACGGCTTAAGAATCGCGACTTCGTCGATGAAGAAGACATCGTCAGCAGCGCGTTCGCATCGTTCTGCCTGTCCGCTCGCAATGGCGACTTTGAACAGGTCGCCGATCGCAGCGAATTGCTGGGGCTCTTGATCGTAATCACGCTCAGGAAGTCGGGGCAGCGGATTCAATACGCGACCGCGATGAAACGTGGTCTCGATCAGCATCTGGATCAGGATGCCATGAAATTGGCTGCGGGCTCAGAGTTGCAGCGGTTGGTGCAGGACTCGGATTGCCCTGCGACCAAGATGATGCTGGCCGAGGACGCCGAAATCTTGCTGGCTCGATTGCCCAACGGCGAACACCGAGCCGTCGCCGTCATGCGATTGGCGGGGCACACCAACGAAGAGATCGCCGTTGAACTCGGCTACACGCGACGCACCATCCAACGCATGTTGGTCGTGATCCGTGGACTCTGGGAGATCTCACCGGATGACTCGACTCAGGCCGATTCGGACTGAATTCCGTTTCGCAGACGAATTGATGTCGCATTCACCGTGCGACTTCGAATTCAGAGAGATAGATGTCGGATACCTGCAGCTCGTTTAACCGCAAGCCGCAGGCGTGCGCGTTTCGGTCGCGGTTAACGGCTTGAGTGTTCGGAAACGCGCGTGCCTGCGGCTTGCGGTTAAACGAGTGGCCGCAGGCGTGCGCGTTTCGATTGCGGTCTCATGCTTAGCCGGAAACGCGCGTGCCTGCGGCGTGCGGTTAAACGAGTGGCCGCAGGTCCGGAACTCTCTCAACGTCAACCAAGGATGACTCATGAGCGTCGAAGCCTTTGCCAATCTGACGCTCGCTCGGAAGCTGCGGGTCGAAGAGCTGTGTCGCGATTACGAAAATGCGTGGTACGACGAAACTCCGCCCAGCCTCTCGGCGTTCATGAAACGCGTGGCACCTGACGACATCGACGACTGCTTGCGAGAACTCCTGGCGACCGACTTCGAGCTGCGTTTGAACGAGCGACAAGACCTTCCCGTCAACGAGTACCTCCAGCAGTTTCCAGAACACACCGAGTTGATCGACAGCGTCTATCACGAGGTCGTTAACGAGTCTCTGTCAGCACCGTCCGCACCGAATCACTCGCTGCTCGGAATGCGGATCGGAGACTTTCAGATCGTGCGCGAGCTTGGTCGCGGTGGCATGGGGATCGTCTACGAAGCGTTGCAAGAAACGTTGCAACGTCGGGTCGCGTTGAAAGTGTTGCCGCCGGGTCTGGAAGACGACTCGGAACGCGTCGCGCGATTCGGTCGAGAAGCGTTGGCAATCGCGCGACTGCACCACGAGCACATCGTCGAGATTTACGGTGCCGGGCAAACCAATGGCACCCACTTCATTGCCATGCAATTCGTCGCTGGCGAGAGCCTCGACTGTGTGCTGAACCGAGCAGCCAACCGCCGTGAGTTCAGTGAATCCACCTTCGTAAAGTCTCCGACCACGACTTCGCGAACGGCGCGGGCACATGCGGAAACCGTCATCCAACGCGAGCCAGTGTCGGCGGACGATACGGCAGGCGTCGGCGTGAGGGGCGGACAGAGCGAGACAGACACTGACCGCAGTCGTCCCACACATCCGGCGCCGCTCGTCACAGGAGCTGCGGGAAGAAGTCCGCAAGAACCCCGGCGCGGCGCAACGAGCGAACGCCGTGACATCAACTTTGCTCCCGAGCTGGGTCGGACCGTCGCGGAGCGTGCTCGCAAGGTCGGTCAGGTGGGCCAGCAGATGGCCAGTGCCCTGAGCTACGCGCACATGCAAGGCGTGCTGCATCGCGATGTGAAGCCATCGAACATTCTGCTGGACGATCGAGGCAATGCGTGGCTGACCGACTTTGGCCTCGCCAAGGTCAGCGAATCCAACACCGCATTGACCTCGGCAGGCAGCGTCGTCGGCACGTTCAAGTACATCGCACCGGAAACATTGAGCGGCCAGACCGATCAACGGAGCGACGTCTATTCTCTGGGTCTGACGTTGTACGAGCTGCTCTGCGGACAACCGGCTTTCGATTCGTCCGATCACAGCCAACTGCTCAAGCTGATTTTGACGACCGATCCTCAGCGTCTGACAAAGCTCGTTCCGAGTGCCCCGCGTGATCTGGTCACGATCATTCACAAGTCGATCGATCGCGAACCGAGTGGTCGCTATCAGACGTCCGCAGAACTCGCGGACGACTTGCGCCGCTTTCTCAACGACGAGCCGATTCGTGGCCGACAAGTTTCGCTCGTCGAGCAATACACACGCTGGACTCGCAGCAACCGCCTGCTCGCCGCGTTGTTGATGATCGTGAGCGTGCTCGTCACCAGCGTGGCCATTGGCTCGACCGTCGCCGCCAGTTATTTCCGGAGTCTCAGCGGCACGCTCAACACGACCGTGGGCGAGCTGACCACTGCGACCAACGATCTCACTTCAGCGAAGAATCAGGCAGAGAAAGACGCGACGGAAAACCTGCGACTGGCTCAAGCCGCCGAGACACAGCGGCAGTACTCGCAATCAGTCGTCGCCGACATGCAGACCGAACGCGGGCTGCTGGCGAGCGAGCAAGGTGATGTTGCCGGAGCGATGTTGTGGTTCGCGACCGCCGCCGGTCAGACGCCGCATGATCCGCAACGGCAAATGGCGAACCGCATCCGATCCCGAAACGCCATGAACCAGATCCCCATGCCGGTCGCGTCGATCCCTTTGACAAGATCCGGAGCGATGCAGCGGTTGGAGTTTCAGCCCTCGTTTAACCGCACGCCGCAGGCACGCGCGTTTCCGAGCGAGACCGATGCCGCAGCAAAGAACTCGCGCGTCTCCAGCTCGTTTAACCGCACGCCGCAGGCACGCGCGTTTCAGGATGAGGTCGATGCCGCAGCACACAACGCGCGTGCCTGCGGCGTGCGGTTAAACGAGTTGCTACTCACCGTCGTCGGTGGACGCGTCGAGATTTGGGACTGGCGGACGGAGCAAGTTCTTCCGTGGACCCGTGACGCGGACATCTTCACGGACGCGTGTTGGTTCCCGGATGGTCGGCATGTGGCGATCGGGCTGAAGACGGGCGAAGTCCAAGTTCGATCTGTCCCGGCGGGTGATGTCACTCAGACTTTTATGTCGAAGGGCTCGATCGAGTCGCTGACTTGTTCGGCAGATGGGCAACGGCTGGCGGTCAGCGGCGACGTGGTTCAAGTTTGGAAGTTTTCACCGCAGGACTCGCAACAGCCGGTGCTGGAACACGAATGGGCTCATCCGCAAAAAGTCCATTTGCTGATCTTCAATCGTGCTGGCGATCGACTGGCGACTTCGTGCAAAGACAACTTCGTTCGCGTGTTTGCCGTCGGAGGTTCCACCGAGCAACCGGCTCCGCTGTTCGATCCGGTGGCGCATGTTCGCGATGTCGGAATTGGGATCGAGACCCCGCCGGTGTTTCAATCAGATCGTGTGCTGGTCGTCGTCGCGCGCAAGCCGGGCGGTGGTTCTCTGCTCGCCAGCATCGACGCCACTTCGGGAGCTGCGATCAACGGTCGTCCTCCGTTGTCAGTGCCCGCTGTTGGCGGCCTGATTGTCAGCCGCGACGGTCAGTGGCTGGCCGCAGCGACGTCGAACTCCTGCGAGTTGATTTCGCCCCTGGGCGAACGGCTTGCTCTCAAGCACCCGCATCAAGTGCATGACGTCGCGTTTGGTCCTGACGGGGCTCTGTTGACCGCGTGCTTCGACTCGCATGCGTATCTGCGAACGTCACCGAGGGACCAATTCACTCCGGCGAAGATTCCGCAGTTACGACCGGTTGAACGCTGCGTGTTCTCAGAGGATGGATCGCTGGTGGCCCTCGCCGATCGCCAAGTCCTGCGCGTCTGGCGGCGACCGATCGCCCACGCGATGCAGCTTGCCGCGCCGGGTTGGGAGTCTGGTCAATGGCGACCGCGTCCCGGATTCGATGGCGAACTGGTGACTCGCGGCCGCTGGCACGCCATGGCCAATGCGCCCAAAACTTTGAATGAAGCGTCGGTCCTGAAAGTCCAAACCGGACAGCCAGCCGGCCCGACCATTCGGCTCGACAAGATCGTTGATACGTGTTTGTGCGCGGTCTCAAGCTCGGCGGCGGATCAGCGATTAGTCGCCGTCGTCTCACTGAAGGACAATGCGGGAATCTTGTCCTTCTACGATGTCAGCACCGGCCAGTTGCAACAGCCGCCGATCGATCTTCCCGCTCCGCCACAAAGCGTGGCGGCTCGACCGGGACAACCGCAGGTGGCCGTGCTGTGCGAGAATGGAGCGTTGCTGGTCTTCGCGATTCACGAAGGACGCCGCTTGCACGAGTTGACTCACGCCAACTGGCCGTGGGGCCATCCGTTTCGCGCCCGCTTTCCGAGGGTGACATGGTCGCCCGACGGAGCGGCTCTGATCACGGTGACGTCGAACGGCGAGGTTTTCGTCCGCGACGCCGAGACCGGACGTGAGCGATTCGCGCCGATTCAACTGCGTCTCAAGGGAGGCATCTGCCCTGCCAGCGACATCTCGTCAGACAGCCGACTGCTCGTCACGGCGATCACGGGCGAGAACTCGGTGCAAGTCTGGGATCTCCAGACGGGCGAGGCGCGATGTCCGCCGATCCCGCATCCGGGTGACTTCTGGGGCCTGTTCGCCGTGCAGTTCAGTCCCGACGGCAAGCGTGTCATGTCAGCCAACAACGATGGTCGCGTCCGCGTGTGGGACTGGCAGAAGCAGACGCTGGCCTGCCCGCCGCTGCAACACCTGGATGAAGTCTTTGACGTCGCATTCACGTCCGATGGCCAGCACGGTCTCGCGATCACCCGCGCCAGCAAGCTCCATGTTTGGGAGCTGACCACCGGCAAACGCATCGCCGCGCCGATCCACTATCCAACGCCTGACAATGGCTCGACAAAGACAATCTTCACCGTGGCCGTTGTCGGTGATCGAGCCATCGTCGGAGCACCCGACTTCCCGGTGCTCGATCTCTCGAAACTGCTGAGCGAACCGAGCCTCACGATTGAGTCCCTGCAAGCACTCGCCGAATTGTCGTCAGCCCGCCGCATCCAACTGGGCGAGGCCAACAGCCTCACGGCAGACGAATGGCAAGTCCGCTGGCGTCAACAGGCGAAATGACGAACGGCAACAACTTACGAGACTTCGCCTCAGACCGGCTCGATGTCGAGTGGCACCGTTCCCGATCGTCCTCGGTGGCTCCGACAATCAGCATCGCGCCGGGCGCGAGTCAGGCTCAAGCCTGACGTCCCCTGCGCGGCCGTCAACGCCGCCAGGTCGATTGTGGTCAACAGCGACCGATCTTCGAGTCCCTCAATCTTCGGAGCCACATCGACCGTCGTGATCCCCAACTGCCGCGAGGTCGTCATCGACCGCTGCCCAACCAACGCACGACGCTGACGAGCACGACGACCAGCACGATGACGAACCGAATTCAACCAGTTGAACAGCAGCATGATGAAAATCTTTCTTGGGGATTGGGGTATTTGGGTCACTAACCCGAAGCGTCAGCGAGGGCGAATGCTCCAGGACGCGACGAGGTTAGAGTTCAGGGTCTTGCTCAACTTCGACAGTTCCTTGCCGGAATTCGGGGCAGCTTTGTTGGCATGATTGGACTTGCGCCGGTTTTTTTTACTGCGGAGTCACTTTGTAGTGCCACAACTGACCGCTTTAATTCCTAAGTAC
>JBJXEX010000229.1:0-25478 GCA_046156195.1 Planctomycetaceae bacterium
GGCTGAGCAACGCCACCTCGCCGACAAACCGGCTGTCATCCCCGTTCCGAATCGCCAAGGTCACCGCCCCGCGCTGCGGAACACTCAACTCGAAAACCGCCGGATCATCCGTGGCCAAGAACATGACCCCCGTCAACTGCGTCCGAGTCTCCAGACACTCCACCTCCAACGACCACCTCGGACAGCGGAACTGAATCCCCCCGCGCCGTATCCGCGCCCCCTTCCGCAGTCGATCCAGCCACCAAGCCAGCCGCATCATGTTCCCTTCGCGTTGTGATTTTTGGGAGAGCATCCGCTGCCGGAAACGTCATTGGATCAACGTCGTGAAGATGTCTTACCAAATCCGCGTGACGCCGTAGGCATCGAGTTGTTCGTCGGAGCTGACAATCGGAATCTGTTCTACCAATGCTTGAGCAACGAGCAAACGATCGAAAGGGTCTTTGTGAGTATCGATCAGAACCGTCACGGCATGTACTCCGCAAAGTGCTGCAAGTGCTCGTCGTCGTCAGCGAGGATGGTAATCATCCCCTTGCCCAATCCGGGAACACGGGGCTGTTGCGGCTGAGGTTGCTCGCCGACAAGCTTGGCCACCCGCTGCCGATTCCGCGTGAGAATGACTTCATCCCCCGGCGTCAGATGGTCGAGCAATTCCGGCAATGTCATCCGCAGGTTTTCCAATTCCATCGTCGTCTGCATCATTACTACTCCTCGCGAACTGAATTCAAACAGCACATGAAAGGTAGATGGGGATGCCTTTAAGTTCTTCTGCAGGTGACAGGCGAATGACGGTTGTCACGGTTTGCCTCTTTGCTTGGCGAAGGATCGGTGCAATTCAGAGCGGTATGATTCTCACACACATCTTCCACAAATTCGACATCGAATTCCAGATTTCGACCGCTGGGGCTGAGCACCGCGACCTCGCCGACAAACCGGCTGTCATCCGCGTTGCGAATCGCCAAGGTCACCGCCCCGCGCTGCGGAACACTCAACTCGAAAACCGCCGGATCGACCGTGGCCAAGAACATGACCCCCGTCAACTGCGTCCGAGTCTCCAGACACTCCACCACCAACGACCACCTCGGACAACGGAAGGGAGTCCCCCGCCGTTTCCGCGAACCTTTCCGCAGTTGATCGAGCCACCGAGCCAGCCGCATCATGTCCCCTTCGAGGTTGTCGGCGAACAGTGTCCGGCTCCCAGCATCCCCGCACAGGCAATTTCCCATCCACCGAACCAATCCGCCAGCACTCGCTCCGTTTGGTGGACCTGTGGCGCACGCGGCTCGCGTGCGACCGTTCGAGGCGACGCAAGCGAGCCGCGAGCTTTCGATCCGATCTCGAACGCCTGAAGCAAACTCGATCGGGCTTGTTTCCCACCTTCGATCATGCCGAGAAAGATCCCAAACCCGACACGATTCGAGTGACTCCCTGCGTGCCGTTGATCATCGTCGAGGGAATCTACGTCCTGATGCGCGATTGGCAGTTGGAACGCCTGTTTGATCTCCGCGTCTTTCTCGACTGTGACCTCGACATGGCGACCGAGCGGCTGACGTTGCGCCATCTGGCCTGCGGCATCTCGAACACCGAGGCGGAGGCCCGTCATCGTGCGCTGACGAACGACCGACTCAACTCCCTCGAAATCCTGGCCGATGGCTGCCGCGAACGGGCCGACTTGGTACTTCCCGGATAGAGATGTCTTAATCGCCCAGCTCGTGAATCGTGTTGTGAATGGTCCCTTGAACCGGCGTGCCTGTGGCCGAGCGGAGCGAGTAACTGATCTCCATGCACCAGGTGGGACGCAGCTCGGCAACGTCCAGCGTCAGGCTCTTCGAGTCCGCCGACAACTTCGCGCCGCGGATTTTCAAAAGCTTCTCGTCGAAGTGCTTCGATCCGTAATTCGCGGTTCGCTTGAGCGACCACGTTTTGATTTGCAGGTTCTTCACGTCGAGCGATTTTGGATCGAGCGGCTCGGTGAAGGTGAGCGCCAGGCCGGACTTGGTGGCGTGCAGACCGACCGGCAAGTGCATGGGTTGGCCGGTGGCTCGCAGGCGATACAGGCCGCCGGGATAGGTTGCGTTGCCGGCCCACGCAAACATGCCGCACAGATAGAGTTGTCCGTCCGTCGGATGAAAGCGGCCACGCATCACGCCCGTTGGAAATAGCGGCAGTGGCAACTCGATCATGCCTCCTTGCAACGTGCCGCGGACGTTCTCGTGCGGCACGAGAAACACTTTGCCGTAGCCGTAAGACAGATTCAGCAGAGATCCCTTCAGCGGTCCCCAACGATCGCTCTCGACCCACAACAGCTCGGCGGGCGAGCGATCGAAGGCGTTCGTGATCCAGCAGAGCGGCGGGACCATCGCGGAGTCCGACGAGTCGGTCACATCGTGATAGCCCAGCATGTTGCCGTAAAACTTGGGCTTGCCGGACGGGTCCACCGTGACCCAGTTGATTCGGTTCTTCGGATTCCAAAAGCCTTCCTGATCGGTCACGACAAACGAGCCATCGGGATTGAGGCAGACGCCATTCGCCGCTCGAAAGCCATTCGCCAGGATGTCGGTGCGCGAGCCGTCTTTGCTCACCTTCAACAGAGTTCCGTGATGCGGCACGACCGCCGCTTTTCCGTGGCAGCCGGACTTGGCGTAATAGAAATTCCCCGCCGCGTCGGTTTGCAGACCCATTGCGAATTCGTGGAAGTGCTCGGTGACCTGATGGTCGTTGTTGAGACACTGATAGAAGTCGATCTCGCCGTCGTCGTTGAGGTCATGCAGCACCGCGAGTTGGTCGCGACAGGTCACATGAATTTTGCCATCGACGATCTTCAGCCCGAGCGGCTGGAACATTCCGGAGGCGATTCGCTGCCACCGTAGCTCACGCGGCTCGCGTGAGTCTGGCACGCGAGCCGCGTGCTCTACGAGCCACACATCGCCATCCCACGAACAAACGGCGATGCGGCCATCGGGAAAGAAATCGAGCCCGGTGAATCGAGTCTGAGCCAACCACGGATTCGATTCCGGAGCCGTCAACACGTCGGCTGCAAACGGTCCGTTGTCGGCACCGAGCAGCGCTTTCGTTTCGAGTTTTTGCGGCCAGCGCGGCGGGCCGCCATTGGTCAGCACGGTCAGATCGCGTTCGGCGTCCGATATCGGCTGATCGGCGAAATCGTTTAACCCCAACGCCAACGGCGTGGGCGCTGACGGCACGGGGCGCTCGCCAGCGCGCACGCCGTTGGCGTTGCGGTTAAACAACTCGGACGGCTGCCAGACCGTGAATCGCAACGGCTCCTTGCCGGCGGGGATGCGCAGCCTCAATCGTCCGTCGGCGGCCGTCCATTCGGCAGCGATGTTTCGCGGTGCGAATCCGGCAACCAATGGACCAGAGGGCGAGCTGACGGGAGCCAGGCCGCGACGGACTTCGGCATCGTGTTGATGATTCGTCGAGTCGGCGATCTTTGTTCCCGACGCTTCGTCGAGCAGCCACTGCGCGACGAGCGATTTGTCATCCTTGATTGGCATCGCGAAGTCATTCAATCCCTCAGTCAGACGCCGCTGATAGAAACGGACCTGCGAAATGTCTCCTTGAAAGAACGTCGCCGGGCGCGGGAAGTCGGGAGTCGTGAATCCAATTCGCACGACACTGTTGGGCAGCGCGGCCTTCGCGGCCAGCACGCCGTCGCCATCCAACTTGCCATCGACATAGAGCCGCACGCGATGCTCGGACTGTTGCCAGCTCATCGCGACGTGATGCCAACGGTCGTCGTTGATCTTCGACTTCGCCGAGACCGCGCCGACCCAACCGATATCGAAGGTGAGCCGCCCATCGCGAAGGAAAAACGTCTGCCCATCGGGAGTCCACTTTGGACCGGACTGGCTTAATGACCAAATCGTCCCGTCGGATTTTGTCTTGAGGCGGGCGACGATCGTGAAGTCTTTCGTCGTGAGATCGAACGCCTCCCCTTTGGGAATCTCCAAATAGGTGTTGCCATCGAAGACCAGTCGTTGATCTGGCGGCGCGGCGACTTCGGAACTTGGCGGCGCGAACATCACGACTGACTTGTCCGCGCGGCTGAGGATCGTCGGTCTCGCGTCGTGAGCCGGATGCTCGGCCACTTGCAGCAGCAGGTCACGATCGCGCGGCCCGATGTTGAACGTCCGCAGAAAGAGCGGTGACGACTGCGGTCCCTCGCGCGTCATCAGTCGCGGCGACTCCAGCACCTCGGTCGTGCCGATCGAGTACGAGAAGACCACCTGCTGACCATGATGATACAGCCCGCGATACGTCGCCCACTCGCGCGGCAACGGGCCGTAGCATTTGCCGTCGCGGCCCTTCACTCGCTGATCATCGACAAACTCACCGCTGGCCGGATTGGCCCAGCCCGGCCCGGTCGAGTTGGCGAACGCCGTCTGCCCGACGATTCGCGGATGCACGCCGTGCGCGCCGTTGAATTGAATCCCCTGCCAGTCGGTGAAGTTGTCGTCGGCTTTTCCGGAACCGTTCCACGCGGCCGCCGCGCGAAGCGTGTCGGTATCGAAGATCATCCAATGCCGGCCGCGCGACACGCCACCCGCTCCGGGATCGAGTCGCACCGCGACTCCCTTGTACGCGAAGTTGTGCTTCAGCCCCGGCACTTCAAACGTGTGAGCCAGACTCGGCCCATAATCCATCGCCGACCACGGAACGATCTTGCTCGGTTCCGGGCCGCGCGTGTCCCCCTTCGGCAGCCGGGACAACAACGCCTGATCGACCGCCACGAACTGAGTCGGATTGTGTGGCTTGAGATACGTCTCGCGGACGTAGTGAATCACGTCGTACTTCTGCGACGGAACCATCCAAGTCTGCGGAGCCATCAGTCCGAAGCCGTGCGTCAGCGTGCGGTACATCGAGAGCGGATCGCTGCCGTTCTTGAATTTCCCCTCCGCGAATCGGAGCGACGTCGGCAACGATCCCGGCTTGTCCTTCGTCCCGTGACAGTTGGCACAGACTCGCTGATAAATCGCCTCGCCCCGTTTGAGCGAATCCTTATTCCAATCGCCGATGAGTGCCGCGTGATCCAAATGCTTTTCATATTCGGGCACGGTAAACGTCAGCAGTGATGCGGCGGGTTGAAGCTGCATGGCTCTGGCCGAGCCGCCGTCGCGGATCTCGATCAAGTAACGGATCAGATCGAGAAACTGCTGCCGGCTATTCAACTGGTTGACCTGTCCCGCCGGCATGATCGACGTCGAGTTGACTTTGATTTCCTCGATGTCGGTCGCGGCGATCGTCGTCGGTTCGCCGCCTCGCGAAATGTCTCGCACGACGACCTTGTCCTTCGCCCGTTCGACCAGCAGTGCCGCCAGCGATTTCCCATCGGTCGTGATGACCGTCACCGATTCAAACCCTTTGCGAATGACCTTCGACGGCAACAGCACCGCTTCGACCAGCGACTCATCGGAGACTTCTTTGCCGAGCGTCGTGAGGTCCGGCCCCAGCAAGTTCAACGGAGCTTTCCCCACTGCATGACACTTCGAGCAAGCCATGTGTTGTTGAAAGAAAAGGACGGCTCCGCGAGCCGCATCTCCCTCGGTCTTCGCGAGCGAGGCCAACTCCGCCGCCGGGACTCGCCTGAGATCCTCATCAAGCGTCTGTGCCCCGCTCGTCGAAACGAGCGCGACGAGTGTGAGTAGAAGTGGTTTCAAAACCGTAGCCACGTTCGCCAGAACGTGGTCAACGTGGCGGAATCCCCACGTTCTGGCGAACGTGGCTACGTCAGAGTGATTCATAGATGAGATTTCCTGCTTACGATGCGCGCGATCCAGCGGTCGCGCTATGACAATTGTTCTCGCGCGTCGTCCATCAGACGATGCTCAAAGGCGGAAGCATAAGCATTCCGAGTCACGGCTTTGAGTCGCAACTGTCGCCCGGTCTTTCGCCAGTCTGCCAAGTGCGCCACCACGATTTTGAGGATGCTCTTGGCTTGCGATGGCTTGAGTGCAAAACGGGGAGCCACAGCCAGCGCTGCGACTATGCTCGGATCGCCAGGTTCTTCGGAGATCGGAGTCTTGGGCAGCAGGGCGCGGTCGATCTCCGGCACGGGGGGCAGGTCATAAGCCGGCGACAGCGCCCAACGTCCTGGCTCGCGCATCAGGAATCCGTGATTGCTCAGGTGATCGTCGAAATTGCTGGCCAGCAACGAAAAGACCATCCGCCGCCACCGTTCGCGCAGGTCGTCGATCGCGTCGTGACCGAACCAACGCGAGCACATAATCCAGATCCTGATACGGCCTCCGTTCGAGCACCTGTTTGCGAACGGCTCGCTCGATGAGGACTCGTCCCCAGCGGTCGGGGCCACAATCGGTGATCGCACCAAACAGTCCCTGACCATGATGCGGGCCGCGCCGCAGCGGGATCGACGGCGATGTCCATGCCGGTTTGGGTCAGGGCCACATCGCGGATGAAATGTTCGTCCGACAGTTGGTCGCCGATGGCCCTCAGAGCGGTACGACAACGTCGAAGCATGCTGCCGGATGATGAAGTACGCGCCGCGGCGGTGCAGTCCGAACAGAAACATCGTCGTGTAGAAGTTGCGATCGGCGACCAGCACCGTGTCCGCAACACGTCCAACCGGTGCTCGGTCGCGGCGAGATGATTGCCGTCCAGGTAGTAAACCTCCCAGCCAGCTAGCACTTCGCGTCGCCCCTGCGGCATCGCGTCGATCACCAGCTCCCGCGTTCAGCGCGATTCCCGCGTTCCGGCATCACGGCTGGGATGAGCGTTACCCACCGACGGAAGGTCAGCAACTCCGCGACAAGAATTTCGAGATGCTGGCAACTCCCAAAATCCAGCGTGGAATGGTCTCGCACTTTCCATCGGCTGAGAAACCAGCCACGACAAAGCCGGAAGAACCTTAGATCGCGTACAGTCGCCGAGGTCCTGCGGGCTCTGGTAGGGATGAAATTCGTTGAACGGCAAGCCGAAGGCGTAGGCGGCCAAAACGGACACCTACGCCTTCCCGTTTACGTTCGAGTCTTTGTGATCCCAAAGTCGTAGCAGTTCTGAGGTGCAGCCTCGCTGGACTTTTGGTTGCGGCTCCGCCGGGCCATGCTTCGGCCCGCGTCTCTCCGAATCACACGAGGAGTTTCTCGAAGTCGAAGACGAAGACCGCGTCGATCACATTGCCTGAGCCGCTGACGGTGTCGTTGCCACCGCCCAGGGTGATTCGCGAACGGGTGGCCGTGAAGCGGTCGTTGCCGCTGCCGCCGTCCAGCCGGTCGCTCCCGCCGCCCGATCTCAAGACATCGTTGCCGAAGCCTCCGATGACAGTGTCGTTGTCGACACCACCGTCGAGCACGTCGTCGCCGTCGCCGCCGCTGATCGCGTCGCCGCCGCCTCCGCCGTTGATCGTGTCGTGGCCGTCTTCGCCCGTCAGAGTATCGTTGCCGAGACCGCCATCGATCGCGTCCTGGCCGCTGCCTCCGAAGATCTTGTCGTTCCCCGCGTCGCCCACCAGGCGGTCATCACCCGCGTTGCCACGGAGTGTGTCGTTGCCGGCTTGGCCATTGAGCGAGTCGTTGCCGTCATTGCCCACGAGGGTATCGTTGCCAGCCCCGCCCAGGAGCGTGTCGGAGGTGCCGCCGCCCGTGATCGAGTCGGCACCCGCGCTGCCGTTGAGCACGTTGTTGCCGCTGCCGCCAATCAGAGTGTCGTTGCCGGAACCGCCAATGAGGGTCGCCCCTCCGGTAAACGCCGAGGCATCGAGTGTCCGGCCGACGGTGCCGTTGCCGATGAAGTTCAGGCCCTCGATTAAATTCCAGAGATCACCCGCATCACTGCTCGCGCCCCTGACCACATGCGTGCCAGGAGCCCCGCCGACGGCGATCGACTGATTGTTCGTTGAGAATTGCCGCGCCACGTCAAATCCCGCGCCGCCATCCAGCGAATCGTTGAAGCCGTCATCATCTTCCGCACCCGTGAACGCACTCCCCAGCAGAGTGTCATTGCCCTCGCCACCCAGCAGCGTGACGTTGCCAAAGGTGAAGGCCGAGGCATCCATCAAATTGCTGGCGGCCGTGCCGGTGAGCACCGCTCGTTCGACGCTGGCCAGACGGTCGGTGCCGTTGCCGGTGAGCGAAAAATTGGTGAGCACCATTGTCGGCACGACGGTGGTCTCGACGACCGTGTCAATTTCCGCTCCGCCGTTGAGCGAATCGTTGCCGACGCCGCCGGTCAGCGTATCGGCCTGAGTTCCGCCGAGCAGCGTGTCGTTGCCCGCCTCGCCGCGCAGGAAGACCGGCCTCGTCGAGAGGCTGGCGTTGAGCACGTCTTTCCCCGCTCCGCCGTTGAGGAACATCGTCCCCGCGAAGGCGGCGTCGAGGCTTTGAACCGTGATCTGGTCGTTGCCCGCGTTTCCGTTGATCGTGAGCGTTGCCGCGTCGGCGATCAAAAAATCGGTCATCTCGAACGTGCTGCCGATCAGCCGCAGGAATCCGTCGTTAAGGCCACCAATCCCATCTTGGTCGATATCCAGCAACCGAGCGTTGGTGTCGTTGGTGTTCGGCAGATCGAAGACGAGGTTCACCGGAGTTCCGTCGTTGGTCAGCGGCTCAAATCCGACGTAGTTGATGCGGTAGGATTCGCCTCCGGCGGCCGCGTCTTCCAGAAGGTCGATGCGCCCGTCGTTGGCGTTTTGATAGGTGTAGGTGTGCGTGAGCCATCCGGTTCCCATCGGGACGCCGCTATCGACATCGGTCAGGTCCAGCCGATCACGACCACCGGTTCCGCCACGGAAAGTCAGTTCGATCGTCCCCGCGTTGGAATCGAGCGGGTTGCCGGTCAGGAAGCTCATCTCAAAATTATCGTCCTGTCCGTTCTCGCCGACGATCACCATCGTTTGCAGGAACTCCACCAGAGCCGTGTAGAGAATCGCTTGCGTGTTGGCATTCAGAATCTGGATCGTCGTGTTGTCACGTCGGATCAGGAAATTGTCCGCTGCACCGATATTGGTGCCGACCGCGTTCACTCCGGTTCCCAGATTGATGGTCGGATTCGCCTGGGCGAAGACGATCAGCACGTTGTTGCCGCCGACGCCTCCGCCATAGGTGAGGAAGGAGTCTTCGTCTGTCCCCGCGACGACACCGGGGTCCGCTGAAATCTGATCGGCCTCGTCGATCCCGTTGAACATGCCGATCACTGGGTTGACATCCTCGTTGTCGATCGTCGGATTATTGTCGATCACCACGAACTCGCGGCCCGGAGTCACCTCAGCGGCAACGAGTCCCGGATAGGCCACCACCAACGTGCCGTTAGTCACATCGACGGTCCCCGTCACGATCACTTGCCCGTTGCCGTTCGCATCGCCCGAGCCGCCTTCTCCGTTGATCTCGATTCGCAGCGTGCCCCCCATCTGGATGGTGAGATTCGTCACTTCGTCGCGTACCGAGTTCACATCCAGTGTTCCACCCGTCGCCACAGTGATTGACGAGGCATTCGCCACCGTATCACCGAGCAAGTCGAACACGCCCCCCGTGATCGTCAACGTGCCCGTGCCAGCATTCACGCTGGTCACATTCAGCGAGTTGGTCTCGTCGATGAATTGATCGCCGTTGGCGGTCGAGGAGTTGGTGGTCAGGTTGGTCACCGACGTGTTGATGGAGACCAGCGCGGTCCCGATGGTCCCGTCGGCGGTGAGGAACAAATCGTTCGACGTGATCAAGCCCGCGCCACTGATGTTGCCTGCCGAGGTCACCGTCACATCGTCCCCGGCTGCCGTGGTCGTGCCTGTCAGGATCACGTTGCCACTGGTCGTCGTGGTCAGCACCACGTTCGAGACACCTCCGGCCGTGACCGCGGTCCCGACAGTCAGATCACCCGCCGTGTTCTCCAAGTCGATATCGCCGCTGGTCGTGGTCGTGGCCGTGGTGAAGATCGCCGCACCTCCGCCGCTGTTATCAACCGTGATCGTTCCCGTTGAAGTCGTCAGGCTGGTGAACGTCGCCGTCGCTGCGTTCGCATTATCCAGGTCGATCGCACCGGTCGTTGTGTCTGCACTGATCGAAGTGGCCGCCAACTCCAGAGCCATCATGTTGCCGATCCCACTGGCCGCATTCAGGTCGATCGTCGGAGCGGTCAGCAGGCCACTGCCGTTAATCGCGCCGCTGCCATCTTGACCGGCACTGACCGTGATCGAAGTCGTCGCATCAACTGTCGCGTTGAGAATGATGTCGTCGTCCGCCTGCAACGTCACCGTGGTCGGGTCAATGGCCGCGTTGATCGTGATCTCGTCGGCTGCGTCCAGCAGGATTGTCCCCGAACTGGTCAGCTTCGCGTTGACGTCGATGCCGCCGGTCGTCGTGCCGGCCGTGATCGACGTATTGCCGGTCACGTTGACGGTCGCGTTCAGGGTCACATCATCCGTCGAGACCAGTGTCAGTCCGCCCGCCGTGCTCGCGCCGCCGACCGTCATGCTGCTGTCTTCGCTGATGACCACCGCGCCCGCCGAGTTGAACGTCAGCGTACCAGCGTTGAACGTCCCGCCGCCAAGAGAGATCGACGTGCCGTTGACGTCGGCCAGGTTCGTGACCGCCACGCTCGTGGCCGTCGCGTCCGTGATCGCTCCGGTGGAATCCAAATCCAAGCTCAACGCCGTGTTCACGCCGACGATGTTCGTGCCGGAGTCTTCGCTGATGACCACCGCGCCCATCGAGTTGAACGTCAGCGTGCCGGCGTTGAACGTCCCGCCGCCCAGAGAGATCGACGTGCCATTCACGTCCGCCAGGTTCGTGACCGCCACGCTCGTCGCCGTCGCGTCCGTGATCGCCCCGGTCGAATCCAAATCCAAGCTCAACGCCGTGTTCACTCCCACGATGTTCGTGCCGGAGTCTTCGCTGATGACCACCGCGCCGCTCGATGAGTTGAAGGTCAGCGTTCCCGCGTTGAACGAGTCGCCGCCGCCTTCGCCGATCGTGATCGTTGTGCCGGTGAATGAGGCATTGCCCGCAGCGGTCGTATTCGCGGCGGCTCCGTCGGCGATGGTTTCCGCGCTGAGCGTCAGATTGCCGATGCCTGTCGTTGTGCCGTTGAGGTTGATCGCATCGGTCCCACCGTCACCATTGATGGTCAGTCCGGTCGACGCGTTCAACGTCAGATCGCCAACCGCAATCGTCTGATCGTTCGCGCCCAAATTGATGGTGATCGAACCGCCGGCCACTGGGATCGCGAAATCGGTGGTCTCGAACGTCGGCACCGTGGATTGCAGTCGTGCGGACGTCCCGGCGACCAAATCGGCCAGCGTGATCGTCGCATCGGTCGTGCCCGGCAGGTTGAAGACGATGTCGGTGGCTGTGCCCGTGTTCGTCACCGGCTCCAGGCCCGTGTAGCTGATGGTGCCAAAGTTGGCCATCACGACACTGCCGTCATTGGCATTCGTGTAGTTGTAAGTGACGGCTCCTTGAGTGCCGCTCGTGATGTTCAACGAATCGCTGCCGCCAGCCCCGCCGATGAAGGTCAGCCCGCCGTCCGGAATCGCATCGCCAGCGCCCAAGGCCACCGTGAGCGTGTCGTCGTCGCTGGAACCGTTGATCGTCAGGCTGCCGATGGCCGAGAGCGGAGTGCTGGATGCGAGAACGCCGTTGATGAAGATCTCCAGATCCGTCCCGTTGACGGAAAGCATGTATGTGTCCGCCACCGTGTCAGCCGCTCCAGCGTTCACGACCACATCGAGTTTGGCGACGTCGCCCAGCGTCAACCCCGAGAGAGCCACCGTCGTCGGGCCGATTTCGGTCGCCGCGCCGCTGGTCAGGTCGATCTTGTAGATCTTGGACACGCCGTCCACTTCGAGCACGGCAATGCCGGACCCGATGGCGACCGTATGGGACGCTGTGACGCGCACGGCCGCAGGAATGTCAAACCCATTGATATTTGTGAAGTCCAGCGGGGCACCGTTCAGCGTGACGCCCCGTGGCGTGGTCTGCGAGCCGCTATTCGGCGGATTCTGGATGAACAGCGAGTTACTTGCCGCATCCAACGTGTACTGGGTTGTCACGCCGCCCGTCAGCGGTTGGCCGAAGCTGTTCGTGTAGGCGGTGGCCGAGACTCCGGTGGAGCTGTTGCCATTGATCGCGCCATCGGTGTTGATCCCGGCCGGGGTTCCGGAATTCAAATTGCCGTCCACCGGAGCGCCGGTGCTCGGGTTGATGCGGAAGTTCAGCCCGGTGCTGGTCGTGACACGGACGCGATCGACCGTGGGATTGAAGTCGAACCCATAGCCGGATGCGGCCGACGGCAGATCGACTGTGGCACCGCCGGCGTCCACAAACGCGATCTGGCTGGCGGTGCCCACCACGGAAACGGCTCCGGTCTGCGGGTCGATGAGGTACAACGTGGCGGTATCCGTCACGGCATTGACACCCAGGCCGTAGAGCTGGCCCGTCTGTGGGCGGAAGTCGATCGCGACCAGCGTTTCACCCGCCGTCAGGGCACCGAGGGTGACCGAAGTCGATGTCCCGACGCTGGCGGTATTGAAACGGACCAAGCCCGTGCCGGCGGCGTTCAACCCGATCGCCGGGAAGCCACCCAAGTCGTTTCGGATCGACAGACCGCTGATGGCGTCGGTCCCCGTACCAATGGTTCCCAAATTGGTGGCGACACCGGCACCGGCACCGCCACCGAGAACAATGCTGTACAGCGAGGTTACGCCGCCGACGGTGAGGGCGGCGAATCCCGATCCATCGGTCACGGGGTCATTCGAAGTGGCGACATTCACCCCCGAGGGGATGTCGAAGCCGTTGACGGCACTGAAGTCGAGCGTGCTCCCGCCAAGCATGACGGTCGAACCCGAGGTCTGTGTGCCGTTGTTCGGCGGGTTCTGGATAAACAGCATGTCGCTCGCCGCGTCGAGCGTGTACTGCGTGGTGGCAGTCGAGTTCGGTTGATTATTGGTGTAGGCCGTGGCGTCGACCGTGGTCGTGCCACCGTTGATCGCTCCATCGGTGTTGGTGCCGGCCACGCCAGTGTTACCGTCGACCGGAGCACCCGTATTTGGATTGACGCGGAAATTCAGCGAGCCGGCGACCACGCGAAAGCGATCGACGACCGGGTTGAAGTCCACGCCATAGCCAACTGTCGCCGGATCGGGCAGATCGACCACCGTGGTACCGTCCGTCGTGAAGGCGACTTGACCGACCGTTCCGACCACGGCCGCCTGACCGGTTCGCGTGGAGATCGCGTAGAACGTGGCGGTGTCAGTCGTGGCGTTCACGCCCAAGCCGTAGAGCACACCATTCTGCGGGCGGACGTCGATACCGACCAGCGTTTCGCTGGCATCGACGCCAACAATGGGGGTACTCGCGACCTGCGTCGGAGTGGCGGTGTCGAACGAAATCAGATTCGAGCCAGAGAGCGCGAACGCCGCCGCCAACACGGTCCGGTCTTCCAGCCGCTCGACCATCTCTGAAAATTCTGGCGAACGAGCGGGGCTGTTAGGGGCGACGATCCACGACGCGGCACGAGTGGCCAAAGACGTGCCGGAGCGTTGGTTGCCACGACGAGTACTGCGATTACGGAATGACTTCAGCCAATTGAAGAGACGCATGATTCAAAATCCTTATTGAGGTTGGGGCTGTGAGAGTGTTGGGAATTTCAAATGTCAGATTGCAAATTTCAGGGGCCGCCGCGTTCGACCAGCTTGTCTGGCGGCGTTCGGGAACTGTGGGTGGATCGGCGGCAAAAGGACAGTCGCGCGTTTTGAAGCGTCCTGGTCATCAACGAACCGAGGGTGCTCGACCGGTGCGAAAGGAGCGAGAAGAGGCGATGAACAAAGTGTGTGGACACCACACTGACCCGCTGCTCTGCCGACCATGAGACGAATTGGTGGCGAGAGGCGATCAGTTCAAACATAGGTGTCGAGCCTGCTTCGACAATGAAGTGGTGAAACTGCCGCATGTGTTGTCGTCGCCGTCGTCGTGAGACTTGAGTAAGCACACTACATGACAGAAGTCGCCGCATCGCAGCGCTAACCCGAAGTGTCCGCGAAGTCCAACACTCGGCCGCAGTTCACCACAACGGTAGCTCCCACGGCCACGACTTCCCGGCAACCGTTCGAGTTTCAGCGGCGGGAGTGGACATCCTCGCTCCCAGTTTTTCCAGTCCTGCGGATTGCACCGATTGTGAAATCTCAAAAACTCCAAGAGAGGAGGTCCGATTATTCGGGCCTGCCGGGTTTGACCTCCGATGACTGACACTTGGCGTTTCATTCCTTTGACCAGATTCCTCTGATCGGAATCCTCACGCACTGGTTCGCCACTTGAATCAAAGGAATCTGGTCAAAGGAATGAACACAAACTGAGAAATTGACAAAACGATTTGGTGCCAAGTTCAAATCGCCTTGAAGGAGCGTCCGATTTTCCTGTCCCAAATTTTCCTGTCAAAACTCCCAAAATTCACGGCGGATGGCTACGGTCACTCATGTCCGATCGATCGTCTTTCAAGGAGTCTCTCAATGCGATTTGCGAGTCATGCGAAATGTGCTGCGGGCTGGTCGGTGATCTGGCTGCTGCTGGTGATCGCGTCGGCCTCAACGCTGCTGGCGGAGCCGATCGGTTCAGGGAAGCTGAAGGCCGACAAGGTTTCGTTCGATCGGGACGTCCGGCCGATCCTCTCGAACCATTGCTGGAAGTGTCATGGACCGGACGCCAACGAACGCAAAGCGAACTTGCGGCTTGATCAGCGCGAGTCAGCGATCAAGCCGGCCGAATCCGGCAAGTCGGCGATCGTTCCCAGTCACCCCGCCGACAGTGAATTGTTGCGGCGAGTTTTGTCCTCCGACTCCGACGAGCAGATGCCTCCCGCGTCCGAGAACAAGCCGCTCAGCGCGGCTCAGAAGGAGATCCTCAAACGCTGGATCGAACAGGGAGCGACCTTCGAGCAACATTGGTCATTCCGCCCGGTGACTCGGCCTGCGGTTCCGGAGACGCGAAATCTCAAATCTCAAATGGCAGATTTCAAATGGCAGATTCAGAATCCGATCGACCATTTCGTTCTGTCTCGTTTGGACGCCGAAGGACTGACGCCGTTCCCGGAGGCTGATCGCGAGACGCTGATTCGCCGTGTCACGCTCGACCTGACCGGCCTGCCGCCGACCATCGCGGAGATCGACGAATTCCTCAATGACCGCGAGGCCAACGCTTATGAACGAGTGGTCGATCGGTTGCTCAAGTCGCCGCATTACGGCGAGCGAATGGCACTCGACTGGCTCGATGCTTCGCGGTTCGCTGACACGAACGGCTATCACATCGACAACGGCCGAGACATGACTCGCTGGCGCAAGTGGGTGATCGACGCCTTCAACCGCAACCTGCCGTTCGATCAATTCACGATCCAGCAATTGGCCGGCGATCTGCTGCCCGAACCGGCCGATCCGATCGCCGCGACCGAACAGAAGCTGGCCAGCGGATTTCATCGCAATCACATGATCAACTTCGAGGGGGGCGCGTTTCCCAAGGAGTATCACAACGCCTACATCGTCGATCGGGTCAACACGACCGCGACCGTGTGGTTGGGGCTGACGCTCGGTTGCTCGCAGTGTCACGATCACAAGTACGACCCGCTGACGCAGCGCGAGTACTATCAGCTCTATGCCTTCTTCCATAACGTGCCGGAGAACGGTCTCGATGGCCGCAAAGGGAACGCCGAACCGCTACTGAAAATCCCGACCGAAGACCAACAGAAACAACTCGCCGAGTTGGCTAACAGCATCACTCAACAGGACGCTCGTCTGAAGGCGGCAAAAGGGGACGAGGCCAAGACGCTCAAGGCGGAACTCGACCGGTTGCGCAAGCAGCAGACGGATCTCGAACAGTTAATCCCCACGTCGATGATCATGCGCGAGATGGATCAACCGCGTGAGACGTTCTTGCTGGTCCGCGGCCAATACGACAAGCCGGGTGAGAAAGTCACCGCCGAAGTTCCCGCCGTCTTGTCGCGACTACCGGACGGCGCGCCGCGCAATCGGTTGGGACTCGCCCAGTGGCTGACGCATCCGTCGCATCCGCTGACCGCGCGAGTCACCGTCAATCGGTACTGGCAGTCGTACTTCGGCACCGGACTGGTGAAGACGTCGGAAGACTTCGGCTCACAGGGGGAACCGCCATCACATCCGGAGTTGCTCGATTGGCTGGCGGCGGAGTTCATGGGAGAGGGGGCGAGGGGGAGAGAGGGAGAGGGGGAGACCGTTCCGTCGGTCGTTTCACAATCGCACCGTTGGGACGTGAAACATCTGCAACGCTTGATCGTCACGTCGGCGACCTATCGGCAACTGAGTCGCGTGACGCCGGCGCTGGTCGCACGCGATCCTGAGAATCGTCTGCTGGCTCGCGGAGCGCGGCATCGGCTGCCAGCCGAAGGGATTCGCGATCTGGCGCTGTCGGTCAGCGGACTGCTGCAACACAAGCTCGGTGGGCCGAGCGTTTCGCCTTATCAACCGGCCGGGCTGTGGGAAGAACTGATGGCTCGCGCGGATGGCAAGAATTGGACGGCACAGGAATACTCGCAAAGCCACGGAGCCGATCTCTATCGCCGCACGATGTACACATTTTGGAAACGGACTTGCCCACCGGCTCAACTGGCGACGTTCGACGCGCCCGACCGTGAGACCTGCACCGTTCGCCGCGCTCGCACCAACACACCGTTGCAAGCACTCGTGCTGATGAACGACCCGACTTATGTGGAAGCCTCACGCAAATTCGCCGAGCGAATTCTGCTCGAAGGGGGAGCGACCCTCGACCAACGGATCACGTTCGCGTTCCGGCTCGCGACGGCGCGTCGGCCGACACCGCGCGAACTGACCGTGCTGCGGCGAGTCTTCGAGCAACAGCTTGCTCGCTTCCAAGCCGATCCCGCCACCGCGACGAAACTGCTCAGCGTGGGAGAAGCGGCGCGCAACGAACAACTCCCGATCGCCGAACTGGCCGCTTGGAGCGCGATCGCCAATTTGATTCTGAATCTCGACGAGACCGTCACGAAGGGGTGACTCGCGCGACCTTCCAACGAGTCGCGTCCCTTGAGACCTCTTCAGCTCGACCAGCCAGACTTCGCGGTCTCTTCGATCGCGGCGTTGTCGTTGTCGCGGAGTCGCTGCAGCGCTTCGCGGATGCGGCGAGCGGACTGAAGGAGAAACAAGCTCGCGGCTGGCTTCAAACCGGCGGCACGATCGGCATCAAGGCGTGAGAGGACACAGACGGAGGCGAACAGTTCCATCGCCGCCTCGGCAATCGGCTCTTGCACGAGTTGCCGTTCCAGGATTTCTTCGCGGTGTCGGATCAGAGTCTTCTGGACCGTTAGACCGAAGCGGTGGATCAATCGGCTGAGTGCCTCGGCGTGCGGCACCAACACCGGCGACCGCACCGGCACGGCGGGATGATTGAACCGCCGCGAGACCTCTTCCGACACGAACCGGCCGATCGTTCCGCAACCGCGCCACGGATGATGCAGAGCCTCCCACACGGAACGGAGTCGCTCGCCCGGTTCACGCATGCCGACCAGTGCGATGAATGACGTCAGCACTTCGTTCGCCCCTTCGCCGATTTGATTGATTCGCGCGTCTCGGAGCATTCGCTCCAAAGGCCGATCGCAGAAGTACGCGGCACCGCCGTAAATCTGGAACGCATCGTTCACGATCGTCCACAGAGCTTCGGTGCTGTAGACCTTCAGCATCGCCGTTTCGAGCATGTAGTCTTCGAGGCCACGATCAATCAGGCCGGCGGTGACGCTGGTCATCGCTTCCATCGCGTAGGTCCACGCGGCCATGCGAGCCAGCTTCTTTTGCACGAGCGGGAACTCACCCAGCGTGCGTCCGAATTGTTTGCGCGTTCGGGCGTGTTCGGTCGCCAGTCGCAGACAGGTTTTCGCCGCGCCGGTGCAGCACGCTCCGAAGGTTGTGCGGCCGAAGTCGAGCACCGTCAGCGCGACCTTCAACCCTTTGCCCAGCGGGCCGAGGATGTTCTCTTTCGGGACCGGCATGTTCTCGAACGCCAGCTTGGCGGTCGCAGTGCCGCGAATGCCGAGCTTCTCCATGCGCGGCTCGACGACGCGAAAGCCCGGTAGGTCGGGAGTGACCAGAAACGCCGTAACGGCCGTGTCATTGCGGCCGGGGACCGCGGTGCGAGCCATCACCGTCAGCACGTCGGCGATCGCACCGTTGGTGATGTAGCGCTTCTCGCCGTTGAGCACATACTGCGAACCGTCCGCCGAGAGCGTCGCCTGAGTCTGCACGTTGCTCGCGTCCGATCCGGCTTCCGGTTCCGTCAGCGCGAACGCCGCCAATTTGCGGCCGTGAATCAATTCGGGCAGCCAGCGCTGTTGCTGTGCCTCAGTGCCGAACAGCAACAGCGCTCTCATGCCGATCGAATGGTGAGCGTTGACGAAGATCGACGTCGAGCTGCATCGCCCGCCCAACTCTTCAAGGATGCGGCAGTAGGCCAGTTGCGAGAATCCGCGCCCGCCCATCGCTTCGGGAGCCGTCATGCCCAACACGCCAAGCTGTCCAAGTCCGTCGATCACACCGCGCGGGATATCGGCTTGACGGTCAATCGCGTCGGGATCGAGATGCTCGTCACAGTACGCCCGCAGCTCGGCAAGCGAGTGATCGACCTGAAGTTGCTCGTCACCCGACAGTCTGGGATACGGCAGCACCAACTCGGAGGCGAACCGACCGGCAAACAATTCCTTGGCCACGCTCCGCTGAGCCGGCCCCACGAAGAGCAATTCCTCAGCCTGCCGGACCTGCTTGTCACGTTCTGCATTTGTCATGGAGTGATTCCTCGAACGTCGGCACCAAGATCATTGAGCACGTCGTCGCGAGTGTGCTGGTCTGAATGTGTTGGATCAAGACTCGTTTCTCGCTCCGGGTCCGCAACACCTGCGGTCTCTCCGTTCTCCCAACTTTGCGCTGGCGCACCTTCGCGGTATCTTCGCCGCGACACGAAATATTCTCAGAGAGACCGCTATGCCTCGTCCCGCCTTGTCCGCTGGTTTCCCCTCCGTTCGGCTGCGACGTTTGCGATCGAATCCGCGTCTGCGCGATTTGGTGCGTGAGACGGAACTCAATCCGCGAGACTTCATCCTGCCGCTGTTTGTGCGACATGGCCAGAACCAGCGAGTGCCGATTCGCTCGATGCCCGGCCACGATCAGATGACGGTCGATCATCTGCCGCGTGAGATCGACGAGATCGCTTCGCTAGGCATCCCGGCTGTGATTCTGTTCGGCATCCCGGAGCACAAGGACTCGGTCGGCAGCGATGCCTATGATCCGAACGGCGTGATTCAACAGGCGGTGCGAGCAATCAAAGCCACTCGGTCGGACGTGCTGGTGATGACCGATGTGTGCTTCTGCGAGTTCACCGATCACGGGCACTGCGGGATCGTCAACGAGAAGCACGGGGTGCCCGATGTCGATAACGACGCGACGCTCGGCATCCTTGTGAAAGAAGCGGTGGCTCAATGCCAGGCGGGAGCGGACTTGATCGCTCCCAGCGGGATGATGGACGGCATGATCGCCGCGCTGCGAGCCGGACTTGATGCGGCGGGCTTCGAGAACATTCCGATCATGAGCTACGCCGCGAAATATGCATCGGCGTTCTACGGCCCGTTCCGCGATGCGGCGGAAAGTGCTCCGCAGTTCGGTGATCGACGGAGCTATCAAATGGACCCGGCGAACGGGGCGGAAGCTCTGCGAGAGGTCGCGCTCGATGTGGCCGAGGGGGCCGACATCCTGATGGTCAAGCCGGCGCTCAGTTATCTCGACGTGATTCGCCGAGTGAAGCAGGCTCACCCGGAGATCCCCTTGGCGGCCTACAACGTCAGCGGCGAGTTTGCGATGGTCAAAGCGGCCGCCGCCAACGGTTGGATCGACGAGCAACGCATCGCGCTGGAAATCCTCACGTCGATCAAGCGTGCCGGAGCCGACATGATCCTGACGTATTTTGCGAAGGAGGCGGCTCGGTGGCTCAGTGCCGTCTCATCGAGATCTCGGTAGCCGCGTTCGCCTCCCAAAATCCACCATGATCGAGAAGCCTCTTTGTTTCCGCGTTCCCATCATTCTGCTCGCCGGAATTCAGCAGAATGATGAAGGGGCAGAATGATGTGAGAGGGCTTGGAATCTTCCCAATGATCAGTCGCCAATGTTTTGGTTGTGGCGGAGCCGCAATCAAAAATTCCAGCGAGCCTGCGCCTTAGACCTGCGAACAAACGGAACACGAATCACCGCTAATAACACAAAGACTGTGGTTTGATTAGCGAAGATCAGCGTTGATTAGTGTTCCCAAATTGTGTCCCTAAAAACTTGACGCAACTGCAACGACTTTCGGAATCGACGGAGCCATGCCTCCAAAATCCATTCCTTGAACTCCGCGCATGCTTTAGTCGGATGAGCCGGAATTATTTCAGCCGCACGGCGACCGACGAGTTGATCGCGAGATTGGGCCACAGCTTTCCTGCGGGGCGAATGCGGACGGCGATCCAGGAATCGGCGTGGAGATCGCGGTGATGAGCTTGCGGCGAGATGCTCTCCACGCGGCCCGTCCGATCCTCGCCGGCGAAATCGAGTCGAATCGTTTGGCCGATTTGCAGCTTGCTAATCTGGCGAGAGGGCACATCAACCTCGACGAACGGCCGATCGCGATCGTGAATCGTGACCAGTGCTTCCCCCGCTGAGATTGGATCGGCAACCTGTTTGGAATAGGCCCCCACGACACCGTGTCCCGGCGACATTACCGACAGGGCCGCCAGTTGCTGATTCAGCACATCGAGCTGAGCGGTGGCATCCGCCAGCTTGGCTTCCGCCACATCGACTCCCGCCGCTTTGCGAATCATCTCCGGCAGATGTTGGCTTTGTCGCAGCTTTTGCAGATCCGAAATGTGATGGTCGCAGAGTTCGGATTGGGCTTTGTGAACTTCGGACGAGTTCCTCGCCAACTCCTGGCGCATGACCGCTCCCAAGCGGGTGTCTTCGGGGATCATCACGGGGTTGTTGACCACCGTATCGAACAGCCGTTCCGGCTGATTGAGAAAGTCGGGAGACGCGGCGAGCCAACGTCCGGTGTGTGCTTCCTTGCCGATGTTTCGCCAGGTGACATGCTCGAAGTTGGCGGCAAAGTGCTCGCGGAGATACTTGGCGGACTCCAAGCGAGTCCGCAGCAACTCTTCGTCGAGACTTTTCCATTCGAGGCTCAACTGGACTTCGGCCAGTGCTCGGCATTGATCGAGCGTGGCTTGCAACGCGGCGACTTCGCGCGACTTCGCGGCGATCTCGTGATCCAGCACCGGATCGGAGAGTTGCAGAAGCGATTGCTTCGGCTTGACCGTTTCACCGGTTCGAGCCTGAACAGACGCCATCCGTCCGGAGTGAGACGCGTAGACCACCGACTGCTCGGCCCGGAGGAATCCGATCAGGCTGACTTCTCCGGCGCGGGCGATCCAAGCGGTCGCTCCCAAGCCCGACAACAGGGCGACGGCCGCGAGCGGCAACAATCGCAGGAAGGGAATGCTGGCTGTCACAGAACGGTGATCCGCGTTCGCGGGGGCCGTCGCCGAATGCGGCGTTGATGTCATCACTCAAATCCCCCGATCCGACCTGTGGCCGGACAGTCTTCAAGGTTCAAAGTCGCTTAAAAAGATGCGCTGACGAGCGGAGCGGCATCCCCCCCGGTGTCTCGCATTGTGAGCCGAACGCGCTAGCGTCGGGCGATTCGCGGTCAAACGTCACCCACCGAGGCCCGTGGCTAGCGCCATCGGCTCACAAAGCGTGTCCATTTAGGATCGGAGCGGCAGCATTCGCGCAATGACGTGAACTCGGCGATGTGCGGCCAGTTGGCGTCAGAGTCGGGGCAAAGCCCCGCCGAGCGGACTTCGCGGCAAAGTTTCACAGACAACTCGGTGCGGTTAGGGATCGTCGGCGTCGATTGTCTCTCGCCGGGGGAATCGAGACGATCCGCGCGGAAAGGTGGTGGCTGTGACTGCGAAGAAGACCGTGAAGAAGACTGCGACGGTGATCGATCCTCCTCAGGCGACTCTGCGAAGCGTCTATCAAGCGCGAGGCATCACGAAGGTGTACCGCATGGGCGAGGTCGAGGTTCATGCGCTGCGTGGCGTGGACCTCGACTTATACGAAGGGGAATTCATCGTGCTGCTCGGTCCGTCGGGGAGCGGCAAATCGACGCTGCTGAACATTCTCGGCGGGTTGGACGTCCCCACGGCGGGGACGGTGACGTATCGCGGCAAAGACCTCACCAGCAACGACGACGCGCTGCTGACCAGCTATCGCCGCAATCATGTCGGGTTCGTGTTTCAGTTCTACAACTTGATCCCCAGCCTGACGGCGCGGGAGAACGTGGCGCTCGTCACCGAGATTGCCAAGAAACCGATGGTCCCGAAGGACGCCTTGGAAATGGTCGGACTGGGACATCGGCTGGACCACTTTCCGGCGCAGTTATCGGGAGGCGAGCAACAACGGGTGGCGATCGCTCGCGCGGTCTCGAAGCAGCCGGACGTGCTGCTCTGCGACGAGCCAACCGGGGCGCTCGACATTCAAACCGGCATCGTCGTGTTGGAGGTCATTCAGCGTGTGAATCAGGAACTCGGCACAACAACGGCCGTCATCACCCACAACGCGGCCATCGCCGACATGGCCGATCGCGTCATTCATCTCGCCGACGGCCACATCACGACCGTCCGTCGCAACACCCATAAAGTGCCACCGAGCGAACTGCGGTGGTAGGACATTTTTGATTTTTGATTTTTGATTTTCGATTGGAGATGACAGTGACTCGCATGTCTGCAATTCATGTGTTGGCTCTCGATCAGGGGACGACTTCGAGTCGGGCGATTGTGTTTGATCGGTCGGGGCGAGCGGTTGGTGTCGCTCAGCAAGAGTTCCCGCAGTTGTTCCCGTTGCCGGGGCATGTCGAGCATGACCCGGAGTCAATCTGGGAGAGCCAGTTGGCGACGGCTCGCGCCGCGCTGACGAATGCGAATCAGTCGGCGACCGACATCGCGGCGATCGGCGTCACGAATCAGCGCGAGACAACGATCCTCTGGGAACGTGACTCCGGCAAGCCGGTCGCGAATGCGATCGTCTGGCAAAGCCGGATCACGGTGCCGATCTGCGAACGACTCAAGGCCGATGGCCTGGAGCCGTTGTTCCGAAAGAAGACCGGCTTGGTGCTCGATGCGTATTTTTCGGGAACGAAGATTCGGCATTTGCTGGACACGATTCCGGGGCTGCGCGCTCGAGCGGAGCGGGGTGAGATTTTGTTCGGAACGGTCGATTCGTTTTTGATCTGGCGGCTGACGGGCGGGAAGCGGCACGTCACCGATGTCAGCAACGCGAGCCGCACGCTGCTGTTCAATCTGCACACGCTCGAATGGGATGACGAGTTGCTCAAACTGTTGGACGTACCGCGAGCGATGCTGCCGGTGGTCGTCTCCTCCAGCGAGGTCATGGGCGAGTCCGATCCCCAATGGTTTGGCGAGTCGATTCCGATTGCCGGAGACGCCGGTGATCAGCAAGCGGCGACGTTCGGGCAAGCGTGCTTTGATCCGGGGAGCGCGAAGAACACTTACGGGACCGGCTGTTTCCTGCTGATGAACACGGGTGAGAAGCCCGCCGAATCGCATCATGGCCTGTTGACGACGGTCGGCTGGCGAATCAACGGAAAGACGATCTATTGCCTGGAGGGGTCCGTCTTCGTGGCGGGTGCGGCGGTGCAATGGTTGCGAGACGGACTGGGCTTGATTGCTCACGCGAGCGAGACCTCCGCGTTGGCGACGTCGGTGTCGGACAACGGCGGCGTCTATTTCGTGCCGGCGTTCGTGGGTTTGGGTGCTCCCTATTGGGATGCGAATGCGCGTGGTCTGATCGCCGGGCTGACGCGCGGTACGACGAAGGCCCATCTGGCGCGAGCGGCTCTGGAAGCGATGGCCTATCAAACGGCGGATGTGCTCGAAGCAATGAGGCAGGATTCGGGAGTCGCATTGCATTCACTGCGAGTGGATGGCGGAGCGACGGCGAATGACTGGCTGATGCAGTTCCAGGCGGATGTGCTGGGGGTCTCGGTGCGCCGGCCGATGGTTCAAGAGACGACCGCGCTAGGAGCCGCATACCTCGCCGGTTTGGCAACGGGTGTGTGGAGCGACCTCAACGACGTCTCAAAGAACTGGCAGTTGCAGCGCGAGTTTGCGCCGGCACTACCGGAGCTTCATCGTTCGGAATTGTTGACTGCTTGGCGGCGAGCCGTGTCGCGGTCGCGGGACTGAGTTTGCTTGTTGCCACGCTCGCCAGAGCGTGGGCCGAGTCATCAACAGCCCACGTTCCGGCTCATCAGCGCACCCGCCAAACTCAATACCGTTGGCCACCGCTGATCTTGATAATTTTGTGACGCCGGATAATGTCCCTCCCCGTCATGGTCGGCTGTACTGAGTGAGGCTGTGATTCCGGTGCCTGCTCTGGCCGTTGTTTCTCGACGCGATGTGGTCTCATTTCTTTTTCGACCGAGGGAAAAATCATGCTGCGCGTTTCGTGGTTGCAAAATCTTCCGGCGAGACTCTCCCGAAATATTCGTGGTAAGTTGGGGGGGGGGGTAGGCAGTCTCGGCGGAAGTCGCGGCTGGCCTTTCATCAGTCCGTCGAGTTGTTGGAACAACGGCAAGTGATGGACGGGACGATGCCCTATCTGTTTCCGACATCGGCAACCGCGTTTTCCACGACGAGCGCGCCAAGTGGCTTTGGTGCGACGACAAGTGTGACTTCGGTCTCCGTGACGCCCGACTCGTCGATGATGTATTCGCCGACAATGAATGCTCCGACGATGGACTCAACAATGTCCGGTTCGTCGATGATGACGGGATCGACGACCATCGCACCGATTGGCGTCACCGCTCCGACGGCTGGCTTCACTGCGCCGGCCTCTGGCTTCACCGCCCCGGCGTCATTCGTCCCACCACCACCTCCCGTCACGTTGACCACTCCCATCACAGCGACTGGAGATGTGACCGTCGGCTGGCGATATGCGATCGTGGTCCAACTTCTGGGAGAAAAGTACACGCCCATCGGTGGTGGTGCGGCGGATGCTGTGAGTGGTGCGTTGGCGGGGATCACAGCACCTGTGACAACGGTCGTGGCTTCTCCCACGCCATTGCCGCTCGCACCGCTGCCACCGCTGGCTTTGGCTCCGGCAGATCTGCCCACGGAAGCGGACTTTGACTTCAGCAATGTCACCGATTGGCAGCAGCAAGTCTTTGGCGACCGACGACGCTTTGCCGCTTACTCCGTCGTCCAAATTGGCGGCTCCTTCGAAACTTTGACCGACCCGACGACCTGGGATTACGAACCCTCGCTGCGCGCCTGGCAAACCGGGTTGGCAACATGGTCCCCTCCCGGAACCGCACCGGGCAGCTCATCGGGAGTGACCTCGTTCTTCGACAACTTGGTGACAGCCGGCTTGAGTCCCACGCGCT
>JBJXEX010000233.1:0-9576 GCA_046156195.1 Planctomycetaceae bacterium
TGTTCCGCAAGCCGACGATCGTGAACAACATCGAGACGCTCGCCTGCGTGACGCACATCCTGGATCGGGGCGTCGAGTGGTTCAAGTCGATGGGCGTGCCTCCCGACCCGGCCAACCCGCGCGACGCCGGCAGCTACGGGCCGAAGCTGTATTGTGTCAGCGGCCACGTCAACAAGCCGGGCTGCTACGAACTGCCGATGGGCATCACCGCTCGCTCGCTGATCGACGACTACGCGGGGGGCGTCTGGAAAGGCCGCAAGGCGAAAGCGGTCGTCCCCGGCGGCATGAGCATGGGCTTCCTCACTGAGAAGGAACTCGACACGCCGCTGGACTTCAACGGCCCCGGCAAAGTCGGCTGCCTGGGCCTGGGGACGGCGGCGGTGATGGTCGTCGATGACCAGACCAACATCGTCGAGGTGCTCTACAACAGTTGCCGCTTCTACTCGCACGAAAGCTGCGGCCAATGCACTCCCTGCCGCGAGGGAACCGCCTGGATGACGAAAATCCTGGAACGCATCCTCGACGGCCGCGGCCAACTCCGCGACATCGACCTGCTGCTGGAAGTCGCCAACGGCATCGGCATCATCCCCGGCACAACGATCTGCGGCCTCAGCGACGGAGCCGCCTGGCCCGTCAAAAACGCCATCAACAAATACCGCAGCGATTTCGAGGAGTGGATCAACAGCGGAAGAAAGAGCACGCTCGTGAGTTTGAAGATGAAGTCGGGACACTGACCTCGACGTAGCCGAAATCGTGAGATTTCGGTGGCTCGGAACAACCGAAGTCTCACGACTTCGGCTACTTTTAATTCAACCCATGTTGTGAAGGAGTTGTCCATGAGCGTTGTCGAACGTGACCTGCGAGACTTTGAGCAATTCGTTCTCGATGCCGAATCCGAATCGAGGGAATTGGAATTGGAGGATTGGGTTTGCCTCTGGCGAGCTCGAAAGGAGGAAGAAGCCACGCGAGCGGCAATTCAGGAAGGATTCGATGATTTGAACGCTGGCCGCGTTCGTCCTGCGGCGGAAGTTTTTGCGGAGTTACGAAAGTCTCTCGGAAGCTAATCGTCATGGCCGCCTACCAAGTGCAATTCACCAGCCGAGCGAATCGGGATGTCGCCAACATTTTGAATTGGCTTCGGCAGCGATCAGCACAAGGAGCTCGACGATGGCTGGAGGCATTGGAGCAGATCGAAAACAGATTGGCCGAATCGCCGCTGAGCTTCGGATTGGCGGAGGAATCGGACACTTTCAATGAACCAGTTCGGCAAGCACTTTTCCGAACCAAGCATGGAAACACTTATCGCGTATTGTTTGTCGTCCGCGAAACGACCGTCACGTTGATTTGCGTGCGAGGCCCTGGACAGCCACCATTCACGCCAGCAGACATGACCTCAACCCACTGACGAGGTCGCCAACGGCATCGGCATCATCCCCGGCACGACGATCTGCGGCCTCAGCGACGGAGCCGCCTGGCCCGTCATGAACGCCATCAACAAATTCCGCAGCGACTTCGAAGAGTGGATCAACAGCGGAAGAAAGAGCACGCTCGTGAGTTTGAAGATGGGCGGGCACTAGGCACCAAATGGCCGACCGCCGGGGGCTTGGCAACCTGCGCAGAGGACCAATGAAACGCACGCAAGAACAAAGGCTACAATTCGATAGCTCATTTCGACAAACTCCATTGAATTGGCAGGGCACTAAGAACCGAACGGTCTACCCCCCATTGTTTGGCAGCCCGCGCAGAGGGCTAAGGAAACGCAAGCGAGAATAATCGTCAAAATTCGATAGCTCATTTTGGCCACTCCAATGAATTGGTTTGGCGACGGTCGTCACCTTGGGAGCATTCGTTAACTCAGATTTCTTAAATCGTCATCCGAGCAAAGGTTTCCGCATTGAATTCAGTCCCATTGAAGTCGTCGCACTTACATAGCCGGACATCAAGACAATCCCGCGCCTTCTTAACTTTCGGCGTGCCACGGACCAAGAGCAGCATGATCGAAGTATTAAGCACCAACGACCAACGTCTTAATGAGCGGCAGATGTCGCCGAACGGCCTCACAAGACTGGGCCGTGTGTACGCCATCGCGGTTGACATGGACATCGAATCGCTACGCCTGATCTAGGGCGATCCGTACAACAACGCCTACTCGGAAATCCGCAAGGTGCTGGAGCAGCATGGCTTCAAATGGCCGCAAGTGAGCGTTTACTTCGGCGGCTCGGAGATCAACGCCGTCACCTGCGTCCTGGCCGCGATGGACCTCGCCAAAACCCTCCCCTGGTTCGCCGCGTCTGTCCGAGACATCCGCATGATGCGCATCGAAGAACTCAACGACCTCATGCCCGCCGTGCAGGAAGCGAAATAGTCATGATCCTGCGAATCAATAAAGCGTCTGTCAGCGGTTCGTTTCGGCTGCGGTTGGCGTTCAATGACGGTGTCGAAAAGGTCGTCGATCTCAAGGACGAACTCACCGGGCCAATTTTCCTGCCACTGCGAGACCGTGATTTCTTTGAGGAAGTTGTTTTGGATCGGGTTTGCGGAACAGTGGCTTGGCCCAATGGTGCGGACTTCGCGCCGGAAGCGCTCTACGAATTATCCAACTGCTCCGCGGTTGATTCCACGGATTTGGCACTCGTGTAAAAAAGGACGTCATTAAGCGACTGCTTTCATCGACAGCACACAACGGACATAGGACGAAATGGCGACAGTACTCGTCAACGGCAAAGAAGCTTCCTTCGGCGACAGCGAGCGGCTGAATTGCATTCAGGCGGCGAAGCGGGTTGATATCGAGATTCCGCATTGCGGCTGGCTTCCAGCGCTGACCGTCGTGGCGAGTTGCTCATCCCGCTGTGACCGTTCACGATTCACTCGCCGAGTTCACGTCTGAAAGTCCATGCTCCGCCCTCCTCTTTGGAAAGAAGAAGGCTGAGAACTGCGACGCTCTTGGACAATTCGGCTTTCTTGTGCGCAGATGGAATTCGTTAGAGTCAGTAAGTTTCAATTTTCAATCGCCCTGCAACTTGCCATTGAGGCTCCCATGTCCGACCGTCCCAAGCGCATTCTTCTCAAAATCAGCGGCCAGAGTTTCTGCCGTCCCGGCGAGACCGGGATTCACATGGAAGAAATCACGACCATGTGCGGGCAGATCAAACGAGTGGTAGATCAAGGCGTGCAGCTCGCCATTGTGTGCGGTGGAGGGAATATCCTGCGCGGCAAGGAATTCGCCGCGGTCAGCGCGGCGATCAAGACTCCCACCGCGCACTACATGGGGATGCTGGCGACGGTCATCAATGGACTCGCGCTGCAAGACGCTTTGGAGAACGCGGGCGTGGAGACGCGACTGCAATCCGCGATTCAAATGGAGAAAGTCGCCGAGTCGTTCATTCGCCGCCGTTGCGTGCGTCACTTGGAAAAGGGGCGTGTTGTGATCCTTGCCGCTGGCACCGGCAGTCCGTTCGTGACGACCGACACCGCCGCCGCGCTGCGTGCTCGTGAGATCGAAGCCGATGTGCTGCTCAAGGCGACCAAGGTTGATGGCATCTACTCGGAAGACCCGGAGAAGAATCCTCACGCCGTGCGTTACTCGGAAATCTCCTATCAGGATTTCCTGCGGCAGAATCTGAAAGTGATGGACGCTCAAGCGATTCATCACTGCATGGAACACAACATTCCGATCGTCGTCTTCAACTACAAGAAGCTGGGGAACATCGAACGCGCCGCGGCGGGTGAGCGCGTCGGCACGCGAGTGCTCCCGGCGGCCGAGATCACGAAAACCTGACCATGCCAATTCCTCAACACCAGATTCTCATGGGCGTCGGGATCGCCGCGCTCAGCGTCACCGGCTTGGTGAGACACCGCTGGCTGCTGGCCAACACGCATAAGGGGCAGGTGCTGGTCAGTCGGTACGGCGAGTCTGTCGCACGTTACGTCGTCTGGCTGCTGTGCCTGTTGGGCCTGACATTCGGCTCACTGTTGGCAATCGGCATCGTGCGGCCGATCTCTTGGTAGCGCCAGTCGCACGAAGGCGACTCGTGTCGCGATCGGCTGAAATCCCAGCGAATCGTACAACACGATCGCCGGCAGGTTGCGAGCATCCGCGACGATCAGCAGTCGTTCGGCATTCGCGTTGCGAGCGGCGTGAAGGGCATCGAGCAGCATCGCTCGCCCGACACCGCTTCGCCGAGCCGATTCGATCACGCCGAGATACAGCACTTCCCACGCTTGTTGATCGGGGCGCTCCACCAACAACAGCACCCCGACCGCGACTCCATCGCGGCGATAGAGCCGCCACATGTCCGGCGAGAACGAGCCGGACGCTTGGTGATTCTTGAGCGACTGCCGACCATCGCGCACGCCATTAAATTCCGGGCAATCCAACGTCCCGCGATACGTTGCCTCGAGCACATTCACGAACGCGAGCCGATTCCGTCTTCGGCGATACGGTTCGTATTTCAGCAGCGCGGTCGTCTGGCGCAGCGGCTGATCCGAGGTGTCGGATAACAGCCGCTCGAAGAAGCGTAACTCGGTCAGACGGGTGAAACCGTTGCGTTGCAGAGCCGCGTGCGCTTGTGATTGTTCGGGTTCCAGCAGCGACTGACCGATCCACGCTTTTGCCGCATCGAGAGCTCGAATCGCCTCGCTCAGTAAAGCATCTTCAATCGCCTCAAGGGACAGTCCGCTTGACTGGTTGAGCGACTCAACGGCGACGACTGGCGGCCACACCATACCGACGTCGTCGTCGCGTATGACCGTCAGTTGAACACCGACCGGCAACGAGTCCTTTTCCGCGAGGAGCAAGTGCAGGGGATCAAAGTCTCCGTCTTCGATTTCGCCATACACCTCGGCGATGCGCTGACCTCTGGCTTCCGCCGACAGGGATGAGAACAGCAACTCCAGCGCAGGCTGAAGACGCTCGCCGGTGGCAGGCTGAATGCGCAACATGGGGATACTTGTTCGGCAAACGGCAGATGAAAAAGTACCAGTGAGCCGAACGCGCTAGCGTCGGGCCGATTCGGTAAACGCGGCACAAAGGCCCGAGGCTAGCGCCGGCGGCTCACTGGACTGGCACTTTTCTCCGGTCATTCGCCTTAGGGGCTGTGCCAGAACTAACTCCGAGACTTCAATGATGCGATCGGCCTCTGCGGTCTTCCAATCTCTTGCGGTGCAACGGTACCACCGCAAGAGATTGGAAGACCGCAGAGAAAGTCTCGGAACCAAATCATGCACAGCCCCTTAATGATGTCGGCAACATCCCGGCCCGCAACTGTGAGCGCTCGGCGGAGGACAGGCGGAACCGAGCACTGGTAGCGAAGCCGCACCGCGAGTTCGTACGGCCGGCGCGCTCAGCAGCTTGCGAACCTCGGACGAACCACACGTCGGGCAGACGGCCTGCTGGCTCACGCGCAGCAATTCTTCAAACGTGTGGTCACAGCGCGGACACTCAAACTCAAACATCGGCATGACAGCAGTCGCTCCAAATGGGATGAAACGTAGACTCGCATTTTGAGCCGATGGCGCTAGCCACGGGCCTCGGTGGGTGACGTTTAACGGCGAATCGCCCGACGCTGGCGCGTTCGGCTCACAAAGCGAGAGGTATTGGGCTGACGCCGCCCCGCTCGCCTTCGGGTCACGGAGTGCCCCGTCTACTTGGGGAGGCTCAGTTTAGGGCCGCCGAGATTTGACTGCATCCTGTCGCAGCACTGGCGCACCGGTTTGTCCAGAATCGTCCGGATGCGAGACCAGCGTTTCGGCGGACAAGCGACCGCGCTGCGTGCGTGAGGCGACCGAGACGGAGTCCTCGCGGCTGAAGACGAATAGCAGCACGCAAGCTGCGGTGACCGCCAGAGCGGCGATCCAGCCGTTGAACTCACCCCGTTCCGAGGCGATACCGCGTTCGCGAAGTCGTTGGGAAATCGTTGGCCAGACGCTTTCCGGCTGTGGGCGAGTCTCGACTGTGCGGCTGTGTTGCAGCACCGCAAAGCCGCGCTGCTGTTGTTCCCAAGTTTTCTGACAACTCAAGCAATCTTGAAGATGGCGCTGCAACTCCTGAATCTCGGCTGGTGCGAGGTCTTCTCCCACTGCCAATGCCATCTGACGTTCCGCAGTCTTACACTTCATCATTGCTCTCCGCAGTTTCGGAAGGAGTGAAATTCTCCGGCAGCGCGGTGCCATGCCGCTTGCCCCAGTAATACTGAAATCGGTGACGGGCCTCGGCCAGTCGCCAGCGGATCGTCGCCTCTTTGCGGTGCATGATCGCAGCAATCTCCGACGTGGAAAAATTCTCCAGATCGCGGAGCGCCAACACCGCCCGATACTTCTCCGGGATCATCTGCAAGACCTTCTGCACCTCTTGTTGCAGGTCCAACGCCTTACGCGGATCGACCACGCCGGGGTCGGGAGCTTTGTCCTTCCAACGGTCGGTGAACAACGACCAGCGGCCACGGCGTTTCTTCCGACGCAGGTAGTCCAAGGTCAGATTCACGCCGATGCGGAACAGCCACGGCCCGAATCGCCGCGACGAGTCGAACTGCTCCAACCGATCGTAGACTTTGAGGAACGTCTCCTGAGTTAAGTCCTCGGCCATGTCCATGTCGTGGACGAACCGGTGGATGACTCGCGCCAAACGATGCTCGTATCGCAGCACGAGTTCGCCATAAGCCGCCTGATCGCCGCGGCGCGCATCCTCTACCAGCCGAGCGTCGCTGGAACCGCTCGATTCGAGTTGGTTTTCGTCGAGATGAGCTTCGTGCTCGAGCATGGTCAGCATGTGGCGAACCCCCATTGAGTGGCGGACTGTACGGCCAGAGGATTCCGCGTGTTGGAGAGTTTTTGTCTGGGGATTTGAGAATGATAACATGCCCGCGTCTGTCGTCCTCGCTTCGATTTGGCAACCTCCGTTATTCTCCGCGCATGTTGCCCGAAGCTCATTCCCCGCTGCTGACATGGATCGTTGATGCGTTGATTCGCTGGCGCGGCAGACTGCTGATTTTGGCGTTGCTGGCGACAGTCGCCGCTTGGCCCATGTCACGACGATTGTCGTTCGAGCAGTCGATCGAAGCTCTCTACGCGACGGGCAACCCGCACTTGGAAGACTTCCAAGCTAGCCGGAGCACCTTTGGTGGCGACGAGTTCTTGATTGTCGCGTACTCCGAAACGGCATTGTTTCACCCCGGCAGTTCGAACCTGACCACGTCCGCCAGCGAACGCATTGAGAACTTTGCCGAACAACTCAGTCTGGTTCCCGGCGTCTCGACGTCGAGCACGCAGCATCTGGCGCAGGCGCTGAAGTTCCCCTTCGGACGCGATCACATTCGGCAAATGGTCAGCGGCATGTTGTTGGGGAGCGACGATCACACCACCGCCATCGTGCTGCGATTGCTGAGCGAGAAGGACTCGCCCGTGTCGCGTGGCGAGACGATCGCGAAGGTCCGAAAGCTCGCGGATGCTCACAAACCGCCCGCGATGGTGGTCGGCGAGCCGGCTCAGATTCACGACATGTTTCGGTACGTCGAAGAGGATGGTCGCAAGCTGTTTCTCGTGTCGCTGGCGTTGTTGGCGTTGGTGCTGCTGCTGCTGCTGGAGGCGATTCAATGGCAGTTGCTGCCGCGTCTGGCGCTCATCGCGCTCTTGAACTTCGTGAATTGGTTGCCGCTGTTGGGCTTCGCGATGATGTTGGCGATGGTCTGGCTGCGTTGGGTTGTCCTGACGGTGTTGGTGGTGCTGGTCAGCATCACCTGGACCGAAGCGTTGCTGGTGCTCAGCGGTTTGCGGCTGAGCATGGTCAGCTCGATGCTGAATTCGCTGATCACGATCATTGGCGTGGCGACGTCAATGCACGTGTTGCTGTTTTTCCGCGAGCAGCATCGAACTCGTTCGCCGGAGGAAGCGCTGGGGCATTCGATTTTGCAGTTGGCCAAGCCGGTGTGGTGGTCGATCGCGACAACCGCGTTTGGCTTCGGAGTGCTCGTCACCAGTCACATCAATCCGGTCGCCAGCTTTGGCCTGATGATGGCGATTGGCACGTTGGTGGTGTTTGTGGCCATCACGGTTCTGTTGCCGGGTTGTCTGCTGTTCGGCCGGCTGCCCGAAGAGCCGCCCCCCTCCGCCGCGGATCGGTACATCGGCGGCATTCTGGCGCGAATCACTTTGTGGGTCGAACATCATCCGCGACGAGTCACGACCGCATCGGTGATTGTGGTGGCTCTGGCGGGACTAGGCTTCTTGCGGCTGCGAGTCGAGACCGACTTCAGCAAGAACTTCCGAGCGAACAGCCCCATCGTGCGATCGTTGGATTTTGTGGAGTCCCGTCTCGGAGGAGCTGGCTCTTGGGAGGTCAACTTCCCCGCGCCGCGAGAACTCGACGCGGAGTTTCTCGGTCGCGTGAAGACGCTCGCCGAACGGTTGCGCCGAGAATTTGGCAGTTCGGGTGATATGGACCACGCCGGTCGGCTTTCAAAGGTCTACGCACTCACCGACGGACTCGACTTGATCCCCGAACGATTCCCAACGCTCAGCTTTCCCTTCCTGAGAAATGCCACGCTCACCGAGCGGCTCGATGCGCTCGGCAAATTTCAGCCGGAGTTTGTCAGCAGTCTCTACAACCCGGCCAAGCACCGCATGCGTCTGATGCTGCGGGCCTACGAACGGCAACCTTCGGAGTCCAAGCTGCAATTGATTGCCGACGTCGAACGACTCGCTCAAGAAACATTCGGCAACGCTGCCGAGTCACCGAAGCCAGGCGAAACGCCACCGAAATCCACCGGGCTGTTCGTGCTGTTGGCGTTCTTGATCGACAGCCTGATGGCCGATCAATGGACCAGTTTTCTGCTCTCCGCGGTGGGCATCACGGGCATGATGTGGTGCGCCTTTCGGAGTCTGCCGTTTGGCTTAATGTCGCTGGTGCCCAACGTGTTTCCGAACATCCTGGTCATCGGAGCGATGGGCTGGCTGGGCCTGCCGATCAACATTGCGACGGCCATGATCGCCTGCGTCTCGATGGGGCTGACGGTCGATTCCAGCATCATCTACATCGACGGCTATCTCCGCGCGCGGGCCAGTGGCTTGCGCGTCTATCCCGCGCTGCATGAGACTCACCGCCACGTCGGCCGAGCGTTGGTCTACACCAACCTCGCCCTCATGGCGGGCTTCAGCGTCTTGGCACTCTCGCACTTCATTCCGCTGATTTACTTCGGATTGCTGGTCAGCCTCGCGATGTTCGGCGGGTTGATCGGCAATCTGGTCTTCCTACCGTTGCTGATCGGCTGGTGGGACGGACGGCGCGAGCAACGGCAAATTCTGGCAACAACCGGCAAGCATTAACCCCAATACCGTTCGGTTAGTGTCGCCATGAGCCGTCGGCGCTAGCCTCGGGCCTTTGTTTCTCGGACGTTGTTAGTGCGCGAAGCCCGAGGTTAGCGCCGGCGGCTCACAAACCGAACGGTATTGCGGCGAGGCCCTGGGCCATGAGCGGATTTTGATTTCGAGACAAACCACTCGGAGTGCGAGATGAGCGAACGCAAATCTGTGGTGCGCGATGGCGAACGGCAATCGTCGGGAACCGTTTTGGAATCCGCCGAA
>JBJXEX010000244.1:0-4510 GCA_046156195.1 Planctomycetaceae bacterium
TTCAGCGGACGTCCCTGCGCCACGAATTCTTCGTGCGGATCAAGCCCCAACGCGTGATAGACCGTCGCGACAAAGTCAGGAACCGAGACTGGCCGTTCTGCGGGGACGGCTCCGAACTTGTCGCTGGCACCAATCACCAGCCCCGTCTTAACACCGCCGCCACCCATGGTCAGGCTGAAGCAACGCCCCCAGTGATCGCGTCCGGGACCTTGCTTATCCTTATTGAGCTTCGGCGTCCGCCCGAATTCTCCCGCCGTGATGACCAGTGTCGTGTCGAGCATCCCACGGTCGGCGAGATCGTTCAGAAGGGTCGAATAGCTGCTGTCGTAAATCGGCAACTGCCGGTCCAGGTGCGAAAAGATGCCCCAGTGATGATCCCACGCGTAAATGCCGGTATCGACGTAGCCTTGGATGGTCACAAATCGCACACCGGCCTCGATCAACCGACGGGCCAGCAACAGGCCCTGTCCAACTCGGTTGCGCCCGTAGGCGTCACGAAGCTTGTCCGGCTCCTGCGACAGATCAAACGCTTCCTTCGCCTGCCGCGACGTCGCCAGGTTCAATGCCTGTTCTCGAAAAGTGTCATGGGAAAGTGAGAACTCAAGCTGCCTCTCGCGAGCGGCTTGGTAATGATCGAGCGACCGCAGCAAAGTTGTTCGCCCCGACAGCCGAGCGACATCAACATCAGTCGCCGCGTCGAATTCCTTGACCGCAAAGCTCGGTGAATCAGCATCTTGGTTGATGAGAAACGGATCGCAGGTGCGACCCAGAAACCCACCGTAACCGGGAGCGCTGTGCGCGGGATGCTTCATGTTTCCCAAATGCACAAACGGCGGCACGGGAGCCTGCTGCTGCTGCTGCCGACTGAGCACCGCACCAATGCCCGGCGCTTGGACGTTCTTGTCCTCCGGACTTCCGCACATGATGTGGACGTCACCTTGGCCATGCTCCGAGCTGTAAGAATGCATGGAACGAATCAACGAGAATTTGTCGGCACATTGGCTGAGCTTTGGCAATTGGTCGCTCAACTGCAATCCGGGAAGATTGGTCGACGCCGGCTGATACTTCCCGCGAATCTCGTCAGGCATGTCGGGCTTCAGGTCGTACATGTCCACATGACTAGCAGCCCCTTGCAGGAACATGAAAATCACATTGATCGGCTTCTTCCCGCCACTGGAGGCTTCGCGCGCCAGCACGTCGGACAGCGACAGCCCCAACGGAGAAACTGCCCCAATGGCAACTCCTCCGACTTGGAAGAATTCTCTGCGATTCATCGGAGTTCCTTGCCTACTTGGGATTCTTCAGGAGTTCGAGCATCGCATCGCCCATCGCTTTGCCGATGCGGTTGAACCAGATCGCGCTGCCGTAGTAGTGGTAAGGACGATCGCTGCCGGTGTGAACCCATTCGGGTTCTTTCTGCCAGTTCGGGAACATGGCTTCGGCAGCCTTATCGACCAGCACGTCGACGGGGAACGCCTTGACGTTGCCTTTGAACTCCGACACTTCGTTCATCGACAGTTGGGCCTCGCGGACTGTCAACATCCCGCCGGTTGCCGGCTTCGATCCATTCTGCCCCAGCGCGCCAATCACGAACGGCAAGTTCGGTGTGCCGAGATTCTTGCGAACGTCCTTGATGAAGTGCTGCATGTTGGAGGCGTATTCGTCCTGAGCACCGAAGATGTCATTGAATCCCTGAAACCAGACGAACCCCGCCAGTTCCAACGTCTTCCCTTTCAGTTCGGGAAACAGCGTGGCGTAGTTGTCCTGCACGTCCTTCACTTCGGCCAGCATGTTGCGATACGACGAGCCGTAATCCTTCTTGATGTCCTCGATCGTCGGCAGCGGGGTGTTCTTCTTGTTCTTTTCGTTGTCTTGTGTGACCCGCTTCTGAGCCTCATCGAGATCCTTCTGCAACAGCGCCTCAGGGAGTCCTGCCGAAGGCGAACGGAAGAGTTTGTAAAGCGAGTGCCCACCCCATGCGGCCTTGATCAAGAGGACCGGTTGATCGAAGTGGTTTCCCATCGCGGTCCCGAATTCCAACTCCACGCCAGTGCAACCAGGCGACCCATAGCCGACGGTGAGCGGTCCTTTTCGATCGAGAAACTTGATGAACACGTCATCGCGGATGACCCACTCGTCGTCCTTCCGCAGATGAGCGAAGAGGTCTTTGGTTTTCTCGTCCGTCGCTTGGTAATCAAGCAGAGCGTTGCGAGCCTTGCCCTCCATGTTCGATTGCCCGGCGAGAATAAAAACCTTCACGGGCTTGTCGGCGGCATACACCGGAGTGATTGCGAAGAGGCAACCGGCCACGAGAACAATCAGCATGCGAATCATTTCAAACTCACTTTGTTCGGGAAGTTGTCGCATTCAGTGTACCCGATCGTTACGGCTCAACGATCGGCGTCAGTTGGATCAATTGGCACGTCGCAGAACGTCAGCGCGGCGAGGCCGTGTTGGCCGTAGAGCAGGTTGTCGGGGTTCCAATTGGCGCTGTCGAGGTAGGTCACGGTCTTCGACTTGGTTGGTCCCTTCAGCTTCAGCGTGATGCGGCTGCCGTTCGCCGAGCCTGCCACAACTTGCTTCGGTTCACCTTCGAGGTGGAACTGACTGACCAGCGCGTCGGACCAGTTGATGTGGTAGTCGAACTCCAAAATCAGTTCGTCGCGCTGTGCTGACGTGAAGAAGGCTCGCTTCAGATTCGGTGGATTGAATGGCCCGACATGTCGGTGATAAAGATGGTACTGCATCATCGGATGCAGGAACCGAGCGAACTCGGCGTAACCGGCGGCGGGGAAGTGGCAGCCTCCGGGCGGCTTGACGCCGAGCGTTGAGATCACGTTCAGGTTCGAGAACAGCTTCGGTAACGTGCGTTGCACTTCGCGCAGGCGATTGTCCGAACCGTTGATGCCCATCGAGCATGACTTCGGCCAGATCTGGAACGTGTAGTAATGCTGGATGTTCGGGTAGTCCTCTTTCCAACTGGCGGCGAGGTTCACGAAGAACTGGCGATAGGTCTCGTAGCCGTAACCGCCGGTCGGGCCGTCGGCACCTTGATCGTTCTCGCCTTGATGCCAGATGACGGCGCGGATGCCGTGCGTCAGCTTCGCTTGTTGGGTTCGCCAAAGCTGTCGGCCGTAGATCGTGTTGACGTCGGTCGGGTCGGCGTCGTTGCGCTGATGCTGATCGATGCGCGTGCCGCCGACTGCTCCGTTGATGATGCAGATGGGGATCTTCTCGCTCTCGACCAAGCGTCGGCCGAGTTCCATGCCCCAATAACCAATCTCTGACTTGCCGCCGGGACTGCGAGCTTCCGCGTTGGCCCACAGCTTCAAGCGCGAGCCGTTGGGATCGCCCGCCGTCGCGCCGAACGTGCGCACCCACTCGCTGGGCACAAGCGGATTCTCTTTGCCGAAGTCGTTCGCCACCGCGTTCGACTGGCCGATGATGAGGTACGCATCGCCGCAGACGATGTTCTTCGCCGAGTGCAGCACGGTCTCCTTGTCGCCGGTCTTCGAACCGAACTCGGTGCGGTACTTGATGAGCCCCAAGTTCAGCTTCACGGACAGCGAATAGTTTTTGTTGGCAGCCAGCTTGGCCGTCTCGGTTGCGAAGAGTTGATCGTCGGCGAAGACTCGCACGAAGACCGAATCAGCGGCGTCGGCGAGCGTTCCGGCATAGACCAACGATCCGAATTGCAGACCGCTTCGTCCGGAAGTGTCGCGAGCGATGAACTGGTTGTCTTCCGGTTGCTCGGTATCGGCGAGCGGTCGCGAAACCCAGACGTCCTTTGATGGCCGCGGCTCTTGCACGGCGATGCTGATCGACTGGACGACTTTCGCGCCGCCGTTGTCGATCGCGGCGGTCACTCGCATCACGCCGTTGCCTTGAGCGCGCTTGAGGATCAGCTTGCCGGCTTCGATTCGCTTGATGACCGCGACATCATCGACGGTCCAATTGACGTGTACTTCGCCCGCGCCCTTCGCCTGCATCGCGGCGAGGTTCGTGATCTGCGGCACGACTTCGATCGTCTCTCGACCGTCCCACTTCGCCGGTGCCGCGAGCGTGAAGACAGGCTCGGGGATGTCGTCGCTGATCGTGATGGCGATGTCTTTGGACTTCACTTCGTTCGAGTAGATCGCTTTGACGGTGAGCGTGGCTGTCAGCCCGTTGTCGCTGATCGCTCCGCGATCAGAAGCGTTTGATCGCGGAGCGATCAACGACTTTGCCACTCGTCCCGCATTGAACGTGTAGTCGAACCGATCCGTCGCGACGACTGATTCCTGACCGTCGCGTTTCAGAATCCAGAGCACCTTCTGAGCGCCGCCGGCCTTCGCAGTGATTGTCGCACTCTGACCTTCAGCGACGGCAAGTTGAGTACGTGATACAGAGAACTCATCCCCCGGCTGCACGACAGGTCCGACGAAGGTTTGAGTTGGCTTCTGATTCTCGAACTGCAGCTTCACCCACTCCGGCGAACGCACGACCTTCGAAATGCGGACCTCGTCGAGAT
>JBJXEX010000261.1:0-28995 GCA_046156195.1 Planctomycetaceae bacterium
CTCTTGCGGTGTTACCGTTGCACCGCAAGAGATTGGAAGACCGCAGAGAAAGCCTCGGAACCAGTTCATGCACAGCCCCTAAACCTCGCTTTAGCACCAGCGATTTGAGCCGAACGCGCTAGCGTCGGGCGATTCCACGTCAAACGTCACCCACCGAGGCCCGTGGCTAGCGCCATCGGCTCATCAAGTGCGACTTCATGATTCTCGAAGGCATCGTCACCAGCTTGAACGCCATCGGCGAACTCAACATCGCTCCGATGGGGCCGATCGTCGATGAGTCGCTGACGTGGCTGCACCTGCGGCCGTTTCAGACGTCGCAGACGTTTCGCAATTTGAAAGAGCGGCCTCATGGGGTCTTCCATGTCGTCGATGATGTCTTGCTGCTGGCGAAAGCCGCGATCGGAAAGCTTGACACGCCGCCGGAAACATTCGCCGCCAAGAAGGTTGCCGGCCTTGTCCTCGCCTCCGCCTGCCGCTGGTACGAGTTTGAAATCGAATCGCTCGACGCGACACAGGACCGCACCGACATCCGCGCGCGAGTCGTCCACGTCGGTCGCCTGCGCGATGTCTTCGGCTTCAACCGCGCGAAGCACGCGGTGCTCGAAGCGGCGATCTTGGCGACTCGATTGCATCTGCTGCCGCGCGATGAGGTCGAACGACAGCTCGCCGCACTACGCAGTCCCGTCGAGAAGACCGCCGGCCCGAATGAACTCGTCGCGTTTCAACTGGTCTGCGATCACATCGCGGGCTATCCGTGGGAATGATTGAGGAATTGCAAGATCACCATGATTCTCGTCGCTGGCCCGACTCCCGCTTGGCAACAGATCGCCGTGCTCGACCGCTTGCGAGTCGGTGAGGTGAACCGTGCTCGCGAAGTGCATTGGTGCGCATCGGGCAAGGTGCTCAACGTGGGCCTTGCGCTGACGCAGCTCGGCGCGAGCGTTCGGACGCTGTCGCTCGTCGGCAGCGGCGCATCGGGCGAAGCGATGAAACGAGACATGGCCGATCAGCGAGTCCAAGTGCGCTGGGTCGATTCGATCGCTCGCCAGCGAGTCTGTACGACGCTGCTCGATCAAGCGACCGGACAGACGACTGAGATCGTTGAGAACTCGGCGACAGCCACTGACGCGGAACTCGCCGCATTCGAGTTGGCCTTTGCCGAAGAGGCGGCAACAAGCATCGACTTCGTGATCCTGACCGGTTCATTACCGACCGGCACACCGTCGGATTTTTATGCGACGTTGTTGAACCGGTCGCGAGTGCCAGCGATCCTCGACGTTCGCGGTGCGGAGCTATTGGCCGCGTTGCCGCATCGACCACTGATCGTCAAACCCAATCGCGAAGAACTGGCTCACACCGTCGGTCGCGAATTGCTTGCCGATGAGGATGTGTGGCAAGCGATGTCCGACTTGAATGCTCGCGGCGCGGAGTGGGTCGTCGTCACGAATGGATCGCGTGAAGTCTTCGCTTTGAACAACGGCGAGCGGCATTGCTTCAAACCTCCCACGGTCAGAGTCGTCAACCCGATCGGCTGCGGAGATTGTTTCACGGCGGGTCTCGCGTTCGCGTTGCAGCGCGGATCGACGATACTCGACGCGATTCGCCAAGGGATCACCGCCGCCGCTCAGAACGCCGAGCAACTGCTGCCGGCGCGAATCGGCTGACGGGCCTTTGGTTTGTTAGGACTGATTCGATCGCCTTCGAGGGTGTGATGTCGAACTTCATCGTCTCTGGATTGAACCCCGTGCGGTTGTTGGCGTGCGCCGCCCAGCAGAACGCGGGCACCCCGCACTCTGGCGAGTGCGGCTACGGGCGTTACAGCCCCGTGATCCGCAGGGTCGGTCGGTTCTGTTTCGCACACCGCACCGCGTCTTGGCTGACACGGGTGTTGGTCAGAGACAATCGTTCGAGTCGTTCCAACTTCAGCAGTTCTTGGTTCGGCCGTTCGAGCAACACGAGTCGTCCATCCGCATCTCGGTCATGCTTGCCAAACAACCGAACGAGCTCGTCTTGGGAATCATCCGCCTGGGAGGTGGCGGCCACGCTCAAGGTCAGGACGATCAGGATTCGCAGGCAATGTTTCATCGACTGACTCCTGTCCGGCCGATTGCCGACAGCCGATCGCCGACAGCCGTGATTCCCTTTTTCCTGATTTTCAAAAAGGGTATCACTGCTTTCGGCGACCGGCCTTCGGCTTACGGCCGGTCAACCAACTCGATCGCGTCTGACACGCGGATCGTCCCTTCGTAGATCGCTCGGCCGATGATCGCGCCGATCAACTTGGGATGTTGACGGCTGACGTCAGCGAGACGCTGCACATCACGCAACGTCGTCACTCCCCCCGAGGCGATGACCGGCAGGCCGAGTTCGGTTAGCGCGATCATGTCGCGGATCGTCCCCTCATCGACCCCTTGCATCATGCCGTCGTTGGCGATGTTCGTGTAAACGACGGCCGCCAGATTGAGGTCGGAATACAGCTTCGCCAACTCGATGGCCGAGGTCTTCGAGACGTCCAGCCAACCTTCGGTCGCGACCATTCCGTCGCGAGCGTCGATCCCCAGAACCAGCCGACCCGGCCAGCGTGACGCCATCTCGCGAAACCACTCCGGCTGCTTGAGTGCTTGCGTGCCGATGATGACTCGCTCGACACCGACGTCATCCAGCATCAGCCGGATTGCCGCTTCGTCCCGGATGCCGCCACCAAGTTCGCACTTCACTCCGCTTGCCTGCACGATGCGCCGCACGACTTCGTGATTCACCGGTCGCCCCGCCTTCGCTCCATCCAGATCGACGAGATGCAGCCACCGAGTCCCTTCGCTCGCCCAACGCCGAGCCATCTCAGTCGGGTCATCGCTGAAGATCGTCTCTTGAGCGTAGTCCCCTTGTCGCAGACGGACACACTTCCCGTCTCGCAGATCAATCGCCGGCAGGATTTCTAACATTTTTGATTTTCGATTTTTGATTTTCGATTTGTCGAAACGCTCGCAGCGATGACGACGCCATGCGGTGATCCTAATGTACCGCCCCTGTGTCTCGCAAAATCGCCAATCAAAAATCGAAAATCGAAAATCCAAACCATGCCCACCGTGCTGATCACGCCGGAAGCGTTTCTCAACAAGCCCGATGTTTCGTATGCCCGCATCCTGCGCGATGCGGGGTTCGAGATTCGGTATCCGAAGAACCCGATCATCACTCGCGGACTCGGACCGGAATCGGAAACGATTGAGGAACTTCGCAACTGTGTCGCGCTGATCGCTGGCGGCGAGCATCTGACTCGGAAAGTCATCGAAGCGTCCCCCAGTTTGCGAGTCATCGCGCGTGCCGGCGTCGGGTTTGATCGCGTCGATATCGCCGCCGCCACCGAGCACAACGTCGCTGTCACGATCACGCCCAACTCGAACCACGAGGCCGTTGCCGAGCAGACGCTGGCGATGCTGTTCGGCATCACGAAGAACGTGGCGCTCAACGACCGCACGCTGCGAGCCGGTCGCTGGGTGCAAACATTGACCGCTCCGGTTCGTGGCCGAACGATCGGCCTGATCGGACTCGGACGCATCGGCCGCTCGACCGCCGTGCGTTCCGTGGCGCTCGGCCTGAAAGTGCTCGTCCACGAGACGTATCCCGATCGCGAGTTCGTCGCCAAGCATGGCCTGACGCTGGTCGGCTTGGACGAACTGCTCGCTCAATCCGATTTCGTCAGCCTGCACTGTCCGTTGAACGAACAAACTCGCGGCCTGTGCAACGCGGCCTTCTTCGCGAAGATGAAGCCCGGCAGCGCGTTCATCAACACGGCTCGCGGCGGCTTGGTCGTCGAGAAGGATTTGCTTATCGCGTTGCAGTCCGGCCATCTGTGCGGAGCTGGCCTCGACGTCTTCGAGCAAGAGCCGATGCTGCCGACGAACCCGCTAATCCACCTCGAAAACGTGGTGCTCAGCCCGCATCTGGGCGGGACCGATACTCGCAGTTCGGAAGACATGGGGATCGAGAACGCGACCTGCATCGTCCAGCTCAGCCGCAACGAATGGCCGGAAGGCTCCGTCGTCAACGCGGACCTGCGCTCGCGCTGGAAGTGGTAACCATGCTCACACAGTACGACTTCTTCGCACCGCAGCGGATCGTCTTCGGCTGGGGCCGGCGATCGGAAATCGGCACGCTCGCCAAGTCGCTCGGCTCGCGAGCGTTCGTCGTGAGCGGTTCCCGCACGCTCGAAGCCAACGGCACGATCGACGAGTTGTGTCGCTTGCTGACTTCAGCGGACGTGATCGTCGAGCGGCTGGCGACACAGACTCGCGAGCCGGAAGTCGCCGATGTGGATGCGGCCACCGCGCGACTGCGAAACATCGGCACGCGCGACGGAGACTTGCTGATTGCCATCGGTGGCGGTTCCGCCATCGACTTAGCGAAAGCGGTCTCCGCGATGGCCACAAACACTCACGGAGACAGCGTTCAAGATTTCCTCGAAGGTGTCGGCCGAGGACTCAAGATCGACCGCACTCCTCTGCCCTTGCTGGCCATGCCGACGACGGCGGGAACCGGCACCGAAGCGACCAAGAACGCCGTCATCTCCTCGTTCGATCCGCCGTTCAAGAAGAGCCTGCGATCGGACTTGATGATTCCGAAGATCGTGCTTGTCGATCCCGAATTAACAGTCAGCCTGCCGCGCGACATCACCGCTCACACGGGCATGGACGCGATCACGCAGTTGCTCGAAAGCCTGATCTCTCGCCGAGCCAAGCCGATCCCGCGCGCGTTGTGCTGGCAAGGACTCGAACTCGCGTTACCGGCGATGTTCGAGCTGTCTGGCGATTTGACGAATCGCTCCGCCCGCGAGGCGATGTCACACGCCGCGTTGCTGTCGGGGATTGCGCTGGCCAATTCGGGACTCGGCTTCGCTCACGGCGTCGCTGCCTCGCTGGGAGTGCTTGCGAAAGTGCCGCATGGACTCGCTTGTGCCGTGATGCTGCCGAGTGCTTTGTCTCTGAATCGCGAACTCGCGAAGGCCGATTTCGCGCAACTTGGTCAGCACTGCGCTCGTTGGCTGCACGGTGTGCAAGGACTGCCTCCACTCTACTTACAAGACTCGATCGAAGCGGCAGTGACGCACTTTCTGGCGGTGATTCACACTCTCAATCATCGACTCGGAATTCCGCGGCAATTGTCGGCACTCGGTGTTACTCGCGAGCAACTTCCCGCTTTGGCCAAAGGCTCTCGCGGCAACAGCATGGACGGCAATCCGCGCGACGTGACTGACGCGGAACTGCTCGCTGCGCTGGAGCGCGTCTGGTAGCCGCGTTCGCCAGAACGCGGGAATCCCGCACTCTGGCGAGTGCGGCCACGCCAAGTGATCGCCTGACGAAGATCGCCTCGACCCGTTGGCGAGTGACTGCTACCGTCCGCCCCAACTCGTCGCGCGGCGCAGCCACATTGTGGCAGGACATTGTGGCACGACGCTCCGCGTCGTGAATCGCGACGCGGAGCGTCGCGGCACAATGGATCGCGACGCGGAGCGTCGCGGCACAAATCGGGCAAGTTTTGCGAGATGTTCATGGACGGTGCTCAACTTTGGCAGACGCTGATTCAAGGGGTCGTGCAGGGGATCACCGAATTCCTGCCGATCAGCTCCAAGTCGCATTTGATTCTGGTCGGCAGTTTGCTCGATCGGTGGTTCGGGACGACATCGACTTCCAAGGAAACGATCGAGCTGATCATCGGTCTGCACTTGGGAACCTTGGCCGCGACGATGGTCGTCTATTGGCGAGACCTGTGGTCGCTGCGGACCCGTCATCGGCTGCTGATCAATGTGATCGTGGGCAGCCTTCCGGTGGCGATCATCGGGCTTGCGTTCAAGGACTGGTTTGAGCAAACACTGGTCTCGCCGTTGTTGGTTGGTCTGGGTCTGTTTGTCACGGCGACGTTCTTGTTCGCGGGGCAACGGTTGGAGATCAGCTTGCTCGAATTGGATCAGATGAAGTGGCCTCACGCGTTCGCGGTGGGCTGCTTTCAGACGTTGGCACTTTTTCCGGGGATCTCACGTTCGGGCAGCACGATCGCGGGTGCCTTGATGATCGGCGTCAGTCGGCAAGCGGCGACGACCTTCTCGTTCTTGCTCTCCGTTCCGGCCGTTGGCGGAGTCGTGCTGATCAAGGGGATCGCTCTGCGACATGCACATGGTCTGGCAATCGGACAGCTTCTGTTCGGTGCCGTCATTTCGTTCGCGGTGGGGATCGTCGCCTTGCGATTCCTGATTCGTGTCGTCACGCAAAACAGGCTGCATTGGTTCGCCTATTACTGCCTGCTGCTGGGGACGATCGTGACGGTCTGGCAACTTTGGCGGTAGCCCCACAGGTCCGGGAAGTCACCTGAAGCGACTGCTCTGCAAACGGTGAAAGCCTTGTTCTCGTGAGAAGATTCTTCAGTGCGAAACTGCTGGCCCGGACGTGCTGGTGACCGTCGCCGGTGCGAAGTGCGTCGCCCGCTCACCGAGTGGCCGACTTTGAATTCGCCCTCTCCGGCCGATATCGTCCCGCCCTTTCCCGCTTCCCGTCTGAGGAGTCATGTCATGCGTCTGGATCGTTTCACCGCGCGGCGGTTGTGCCTCGGTTTGATGTTGTTCGCTCCGCTGTTTGGATGCGGAGATTCGTCGGCACCTCCGGGCGGGAACTCGCCGAAGCCGGAGTTGGGAGAATCGGCCGCGACTCCCAACGGGAATCTGAAACGGATCATCGTGCTGACCAACGGCAACGCTCCGTTCTGGGATGCGGCGGCGGCCGGAGCGAAGGATGCCGAGAAAGAACTCAACTGTGCGGCGGACGGCTTCCAAGTCGTCGTCGATCGGAACGACTTCAAGGCCGAAGGTCAGATCGAGAAGCTGCGGCAGTATGCCAGTGCGACCGATGTTGTCGCGGTGGCGATCTCGGTGACGGATGCTCTGAACGAAGCGATTCCCGAAGAGCTGCGGAAGCTGCAGAAGGCGGGGATCAAAGTGGTCACGATTGACTCCGACGTGAATCGTGAGACGGCTCGTGACAGCCGCTTCGCGTATCTGGGAACGGACAACATTGTCGGTGGCCGAGAACTCGGCGTGGCGGCGAAGGGCTTGCTGCCCAACGGTGGGAAGTACGCGACCTTCGTCGGATTGAAGAACGCGGCGAATGCTCAGGAACGGATCAGTGGCCTCGCGCAAGGGGCTGGCGACAAGTTCATCCAAGCGGAGAACCTAGGAGACGGCGGCGACGAGGCAGTCGCTCGCACGAATGTCAAAGACGCTCTCAGCCGTCACGAGGACATGGCTTTGCTGGCTGGCATCTGGTCGTACAACACGCCGGCAATCATCGACATCGTCAAGCAAGCGAACTCTCGCGAGAAACTGAAGCTCATCGGCTTTGACGCCGATCCTCCGGCCATCTTGGGGATGGGCGAAGGGATGCTCGATGCGATGGTGGTTCAGAACCCGTATCAAATGGGCTATCAGGGAGTCCGCCTCTTGCGAGCGATGGTCAAGAACGACGAAGCGACCGTCAAAGAGATGCTCCCCAACCGAGAGGCCAAGGACGGCGACATTCTGGACACGGGGCTGAAGGTCATCGTTCCCAACACAGACTCGCCGCTGAAGCGCGAGCTGTTCGGCCCTAAGACCGAATTCCTGAAGCTCGACGAGTTCAAACTGTGGCTGGAGAAGTACAAGCTCACGGGATCGTAAGAACCCGTCCAACATCAACACCAGATTTTGATGGGCGGGAATCTGTCTGTCTTCATCCGTGCTTGATCGGTGCTCCGGCCCTGCAATCCGTGCGGCTCCTAACAGGGTTGAAGAATCGTGGAAAATGAGTTGCCGCACGGATGGCAGAGCCGGAGCACGGATGAAGACAGGTCAAAGGAATGTCCAACATCCAAGCGGATTGGAAACATGGCTGAATCCAGCGAGGCTCCGCAACTTGTCCGATACTTGCGGCAGCACCGCACGGAGTTCTCGTTGATCGTCGCGATCGTGGCGGTCATTCTGCTGGCGACCTGGATCGATCCGCAGCACACCTACTTTCGTGCTCCGCGAGACAACGCGCAGTCCATTTTGTTGTACAGCGCGCAGTTGGGGATTCTGGCTCTGGGAGCCGCCGTGGTGATTATCTCTGGCGGGATCGACTTGTCGGCGGGTTCGATGATCGCGTTCAGCGGGACGGTGTTCGCCTCGGTGGCTTATGCGTTGGCACCGATCGACGTGCGTGGCAATCCGATCCTGACCGATCTGCCTCGCTGGATCTTGGCAGTGGCGTTCGCGGGGACGATGGGGGCGGCGTTCTTGGTCGGTAGCCTGCACGCTTGGTTGATCACGGTCGTTCGTCTGCCGCCGTTTGTGGCGACGTTGGCCTCGCTGGTCGGGTTGCGAAGTCTGTCACGCGTTGTGATGCAGGACGTGACCCAAACAGTGACCGGCACGCGGAACACTCAGATTTACATCTCGGACAAATTCTTTCGCGGGCTGGGAACCTCGTGGGAAGTGCCGCTGCTGATCTTTGTGATCGTGGCGGGCGTGACGTGGCTGGTGCTGAGCAAGACGGTGACGGGCCGGCATCTGTATGCGATGGGTGGCAACGAAGCGGCGGCTCGGCTGAGCGGCATTCGTACCGAGCGACTGAAGTGGTTGGCGTACTGTTACAGCTCGATGACGGCCGCGCTGATGGGCGTGTTGTTCACGAGCTTCGTCGGTGTGGCGAACCCGGCGTCGGCCGGCATCGGCTATGAGCTGAACGCAATCGCGGCCAGCGTGGTTGGCGGATGCAGCTTGGCGGGAGGCATCGGCACGATTCCGGGCATCGCGTTGGGAGCGGTATTTCTGCGAGTGGTCATTGACTCGGTGGCGAAGACGGTCAAGACACAGCCGGATGAGTTTCAAGGTCTGATCGTGGGCGTTCTGGTCGTGCTGGCCGTGACGCTCAACGAATTCCGAGGCAAAGCGGGAGCCGCACGTCACCTTCTGCCCGGCGGCTTGGGCATTGTCACCTGGCTGAACTTGACGTTGCTCAGTGGCGTGTTGGCGGGAGTCATCGTTTCGTCGCACAAGCTGATGACCGGTTCGATTACGGCTGCCGTCGTGGGAGTGCTGTTGGGATCACTCGCAGTTTGGGAGCGACGTGGAAAATGAAAAGTGACGAGCGACAAGCCGCAAGGCCGGAGCTATACCCTGATCGGGGACAACTGAGACGTTTAACCGCTACGCCAACGGCGTGCGCGGTTCGTGATTGCGGCCGCTATTCCACAGCGGCGCGCCCGCCGTTGGCGTAGCGGTTAAACATCTCAAAACAGGACGCGAGAGGTCTGGCGGACATCGTGCCCATCGGGGGCTGACGCCGCCCCGCTCGCCAATTTTTCTAGCTGGAGTTTCCGTGTCGCAAGAACATTTCGCGTGGATCAAGGCCCTTGAAACGAATGTCGCCAAGGCGTTGTTGGGTAAGCCGGAACCGGTGCATCTCGCCATCGTCGCGCTGCTGGCGGAGGGGCACATCCTGATTGAAGACGCTCCGGGCGTTGGGAAAACGTCTCTCGCGAAGGCGCTCGCCAAGAGCCTCAACTGCGAGTTCAAACGGCTGCAATGCACGCCCGACATGTTGCCCAGCGACATTCTCGGCAGCAGCATCTACTTGCCCAACCGGGGTGAGTTCGAGTTTCGGCACGGGCCGATCTTTTCGCACGTTCTGCTGATCGACGAGATCAACCGCACGACGCCCCGCACGCAGTCGGCGTTGCTGGAAGCGATGAACGAGCTCCAAGTCTCGATCGAAGGGCAGACGCATTTACTGAAGCGGCCGTTCTTCGTGCTGGCGACGCAGAACCCGTTCGAGTTCGAGGGGACGTTTCCACTGCCGGAGAATCAGCTCGACCGGTTCATGCTCTGCATCGACATCGGATATCCAGAGTTCGCCGTCGAGAAAGAAATCCTCACCAGCCACCGCAGCGGCGAGCCGGTCGATTCGTTGCAGCCGGCGATAACGCTGGAACATCTCGCCGAGTTGCAGCAAGCGGTTCGCGACGTACGCGTCGATGATTCGATCAATGAGTACTTGCTGCGAATCGTCCATGCGACACGCACGCATCCCGAACTCTCACTGGGCATCAGCACGCGCGGAGCATTGACGCTGTACCGAGCCGCTCAAAGCTACGCCCTACTCGAACAGCGAGCATTCGTCATCCCGGACGACATCAAGCGATTGGCCGTTCCGGTCCTATCGCACCGAGCCATCAGCAAGGGGCTGATCCGCGAAGGCCAACGCGAGCGAGTGAAGTCCGTCATCAAGCAAATCTTGGAAAAGACGCCGGTGCCGAAATGAAGCGTTGCCAGTTTGCTCACTCTGGTGTCTACAGAGTTATCGCCGAAGGCGTGGTTTTCCCTCGCGGACTTCATTGTAACCCGAAGCGTCAGCGAGGGACGCAACACTCCCTCGCTGACGCTTCGGGTTACATGCGGCTTCGCCGCGCCATATCTTTTTGTCCCACATCTTTTTGTCAGCCATTCGGAATGAAGTGCTGACAAAAAGATGTGGGACAAAAACATCGAGAACCAGAATCAGAGAATTTCCCGGACGATTGTCCTGGCGAGTCTTGCGGAAAGACCACTGTTCTTATTGGCCAAGTTAGAGTAAATCACGGCCACGATACGAATCTCAAGGAAGAGTCTCAGGTGAGCCATGCCCGCTCCAAAACATTTGCCGTGGCCAATCTGTCTGGCGTTACTTTTCTGCGGACTGCTCCCCGGCTGCATTGATGCCGATCAAGGGGCTGTCACCGTTAAGCCACAGAAGCCGAAGAGCGGTTCGCTCGCGGACGAGTCCTCGTCGGATCGCAAGCCGACTCGCCGAGCCAAGGGGACGCGAGATTCGGACTTCGATCCAGAGCTGGCTCTGAACAAGGAGCCAATCCGGCAAGCCAGTGGCGACGAATCCGACAAGCTCGGAAACGACCTCAATGACGAGATCCCCGGTCTGTCGCCCATTCGCCCGGCGTTCGCCGAAGAGCCGGCTCCCGCGAAGAAGACGACTCACAAGACCGGCAAGGCCAATCGCCTGGCGAAGGAGTCGAGTCCGTATCTGTTGCTTCACGCTCACAACCCGGTCGATTGGTTTCCGTGGGGACCGGAAGCGTTCGAGAAGGCCAAGAAGGAAGGCAAGTTGATCTTCCTGTCGATCGGCTACACCAGTTGTCACTGGTGCCACGTCATGGAGCGGTTGGTGTTCTCCAACGACGAGATCGCCAAGTTCATGAACGAGAACTTTGTGTGCGTGAAAGTGGACCGCGAGGAACGTCCCGACATCGACGACATCTACATGACCGCGCTGTCGGTCTATTTCCGGCTGAGCGGCTCGGATCAAAACGGTGGCTGGCCGCTGTCGATGTTTCTGACTCCTGAAGGCAAGCCGATCGCCGGCGGCACTTACTTCCCGCCCGACGACGCCGATGGTCGCATGGGTTTCCCGACGGTGATGAAACGCATCGGCGACTTATGGCGCGACGAACAGAAATCGCTCGAACAGAATTCGGAGATCCTGACGACCAACGTCCGACGCGTGATGTCGTCCAAGATCGTCATCCAAGACACGCCGCTCACCGCCGAGTTGGCCGCCTCGACCGCGAAGCATGTGGCCGACACACACGACGCGAAGTTCGGTGGCTTCGACTTTAATCCCGCTCGGGCCAACGCCCCGAAGTTCCCGGTGCCGAGTAAGCTCGCACTGTTGCTGTACGCCGCACAGCGCGACAAAGACGACACGCTGCAAGCCAAGGTCACGTTCACTCTCGATGCGATGGCGGCCGGAGGCATTCGCGATCATCTCGCTGGCGGCTTCCACCGCTACAGCACCGACCGAGCTTGGAAGGTGCCGCACTTCGAGAAGATGCTCTACGACAACGCTCAGCTTGCCGACGTCTATGTCGCCGCGTTTCAGCAGACGAAAGACCCGGCCTACAAACGGATCGCCGAGGAAATCTGCGACTTCGTGCTCCGCGAGATGACCGACAAGCGTGGTGGCTTCTACTCGGCGCTCGATGCCGATAGCGAGGACGTGGAAGGCAAGAGCTACGTTTGGTCGGAACGGGAGATCGACCAACACCTCGGTGCCGATGCCGAGGCCTTCAAGCTGGCCTACGGTTTGAACGAGAAGAACTCGTTCGAGGTGGGCTATGTCTTGCATCAGCCGCAGTCGCTGGATCAAGTCGCCGCGAAACTCAAACTGTCCCCCGAAGATCTCGACGGCCGATTGAACTCGGCCAAGCAAAAGCTGCTCAAGGCCCGCAACCGCCGGCCGCAGCCGATGACCGATGACAAGCTGCTGACCGGTTGGAACGGATTGATGATCCGCGCATTGGCGAATGCCGGAGCACGCCTGAATCGCGTCGATTACATCCGTGCCGCCGAACGCGCGGCGATGTTCGTCGTCACCGACCTGCGCGACAAAGAAGGTCGCTTGCACCGCTCGTATCGCGGCTCGGCAAGTCCCATCAAGGGTTTTCTCGATGACTACACTTACCTCGTTGACGGCTTGATCGCGTTGCACTTGGCGACTCGCGAGCCGAAGTGGCTCAACGCTGCCACGTCGCTGACCGACGACCAACTGAATCTGTTTTGGGACGACAAGAACGGCGGCTTCTTCTTCACGGCCACCGATCACGAAGAGCTGCTCGCGCGATCGAAGGATCGTTACGACTCGGTCGTTCCGTCGGGTAATAGCGTCGCCGTTCGTAATCTGCTGCGGCTCGCCTCTCTGAACGGCAACAGCGCTTATCGAGACAAAGCGGAGATCACTCTGAAAGCCACGGCCGGTGCGATGCAGGATGCTCCGGGCGGCTTTGCCAACATGGCGCTGGGGCTGTTCGAGTTCCTCGACAAGCCAAAGTTTGGCACATCACGGACGACCGTTGATCCAAGAGTCGTCACCGCTGCGGATGAGCAAGTCGTCGAGATCGCCGCCAAACCCAAAGGCGAACCGACGAATCCCGCTCCCCAAGCCAACTCACCGAAGTCCGACAAAGAGAAGAAGAACGAAATCCTCTCCGCCGAGGCGCATCTCAACGTCAATCAACTTCCGGCAGGGGGGACTTGTCGAATCGCTCTTGTGCTCGACATCAAAGAGGGCTGGCACATCAATCAAAACCCACCCGCCGACGATTTGCAGATCCCCACCACATTCACGATGAAGACCAAACACGGCAGCAAGTTGCTCAATGTGAAATATCCCAAGGGTCACAAGTTCGAGTTCCCCGGCTTTCTCGATCCGCTGTTGGTCTACGAGGGGCAGATCGTCTTGTTCGGCACGTTGGAAGTCCCCGAAGAGGCTGGCGGCAAGACGGAAGAGTTTGAGCTGTTCGTCAAATACCAAGCTTGCAGCAGCGACCGCTGCGAACCGCCGAAGACGCTCAAGCTCGGTGGCAAAGTCGATGTGGCGCTCGCCGGGAAAAACGTCCCGACGATCAACGACAAGCTGTTCAACCCGCCCAAGCCCGCGGCGAAAAAGAACTGAGCGTGCCGTGCTCCCAATGTAGATGAGTCACTCTGTCACTCGAATCTTCCGATCCCTCCGCTTGGATCGCCCACTTTCATGCACCCAGCGCTGAATGCCAATTTGTATTTCGTCAAAGAACATTTGGGCTGTCGGCTTTAGTGAGAAGTGGCTTGCTTATGTTCCGTTTGCCGAAGCCGTGGTCGCCGCGCTTGCAAGCTTCCAATCAGACACAGGCGAGCCGCCTGTGCTACGTTGGCGGTGGTGGGATTGCACCGGGAGCCGGGACTCCCTTGCCGGCTTTGATGTATTGGCCGCGTTGCGCGGCGTACTCGTCGGGAGTCAGCGAGTCGTTCGCTGCCGGATCGTTCGCTTCCTCGAAGTAGCGTTTGAGGAACGGCACGCACCAACCGCAACCGGTCCCGGCTCCACCGCACTCGGAGAGTTGGCTGGCTCGGCGCGGATCATGAATCCGCAGGAAGTTGAAGATCTTCCGCTTCGAGATGTGGAAGCAGTAGCAAATCGTGTCATCCAACTCCATGTGGCGGACTCCTGAGTGAGGCGACCCCATCCGGCTAGCCGGATGGGGTCAATTCGATCTTGCCCTCGACGATCCGTCGTTCCAAGCCGACTTGTTTGAGCAGCGTATCGAGAATCTCACCGACGGTAGTCTCCTTCAATCGGAGCGTCACCGACTTTTGGAGTTGCTCGTCAGTGACCCGGTCCAAATCCCAAACGATGGGAACTCCGGCGAGTTCCTCGACCGTATCCAACAGCTTGACGAAGGGGACCGCCTTGGGCTGATGGAAGCTCGCGATCTTTTGTCCGAGCTTCGCGGCGATCGCTTCGGGTGTCAGTACGAATGACTCCGCTGCCGGTTCGGGAGGTGGCGGAACCGCGACAGGGAGCGGTTCGATCGCGGCGGGATTTTCCACGGGAGCCGGCTCGGCGGAGAGTTTGTTGCCGGGTGACAAATCATTTCCGACGTCGGCTGGAGGAGGTTGCGAATTGTCTTGGAGCTGCGGGGCGTCGTTGTTCGCGGCAGCGTTGCTCGGCTTCGATGGCTGCGGATCGGAATCGATGGCCAGCTTGGAATTCGGATTGGCCGAGTCTGGCGGCGACTCTTCGGACGATTTGGATTCGTCCACTTTCTTCTCAGCAGGTTTGATGTCAGCAACGACTGGAGCATTCTCATTCGGGAGTCTACGGTCGCGTCCCGAATTCACCACGACGAGCAACACGCTTGCGAACAACGCGGCGACGATCCAACCCAGCAACACCGGCCGACCGCTCAGCCGAACCCAAACGGAACTTGGAGCCTGCAAGTCCACGCCTCGATCGGAAACTTTCGACGACGCGACGGAACTTCCCCGGCGAGTCACCGAGGGAATGGCGCTGGGTCGATCCGATCCCTGGCTCGCGCGACGATCGGAGGGGCGCGAGCGCTTGGCGATCACGCCGGTCGAGCCATCCGCTTCGATCAACAATGACTCACCGCAGTCCGGGCAGTCAAACGTCCGACCCACGAACAACGCGCGATTCTCCAACCGCAACGGAGCTTGGCATGACGGACATTGAAAGTGGACGACGGACATGGTGAGAGTCGCTGGGGCGTCTGGGAACCGGGCCGCAATATACCCCGCGCGACCTTGGGGTTATTCAAGCGGCGCAAATCGGGCTAGCATCAAACCGGATTTGATGCCTGGTGCCATTCATTCATTATTTCGTCGTGGCTGGATTCACACGGATCTGAATCGGTTCGGACACGACGATATCCACGATGTCTTGAGGAGCGGCAGCGGCGGTGGCTTGTTTGACTCGGTCGGCCGCGGCGGCCAGCGCGGTGATCGCCGCTTTGTGTTTGACGGTGGCGGCCTCGACGGCTTTATCAGCTTCGAGCTTCGCTTCAGCAGCGGCGGCCTTCGCGGCTTCAGTCAACTTTTTGACTTCGGCTTCGATGGTCATCAGCTCCTGCGCGATTTTCCGATGATCCTCTTCGGCGACAGGGACTGCATCTGGTCGATGCCGGTACTTGGCGACGGCACCTCCGTAGAAGGCAATCAGATAATCTCCCGGAGCCGTCTTCAACGCCGCCGTGTCGAGCACCGCTTGTGAGCCGTCGGCGGTCAGCGTCACATCGAACTGCGGCGTGCGATCAAAGCCGGCACCCATTGTCTTGAGTTGCAGCGTGGCTCCAGAGAATTCGCTGCGGCGAGTGTGCCGCAGCGGGATCGTCAGCTTCTCACCAGCGATCACGGTTTGAACTTCCTTCGGCGGCGTGAGCGTGATCGGAGCAAACTCCAGACCACTGACCGAGACCGGCACATCGGCCAGCAGACGCGGACTGGGGATCTCGTTCCAAGCATCCGGGATCGGAAAGGCCATCGTGGCCAATCGGCAGGGACGACTCACAACCGCGCCGTCGATGGTGGCTCGACCAAAGAACGTGCCGTTGCCGACCGCTCGCGGGGCATCCTGCTGCGCGGTGATGAGCAGCAAGCCGCGCGACTGACCGGCGGGGATCTTCAAGCCCTGAGCCGTGACTCCTTCCGGCAGACCTTCCATCACGAGATCGATGTCGCCGTTGAAACCGTCGCGCCGGAACGCGACGACTTCGAGAGCCATCGTCGCTCCGCCGCGCAGAGCGATCGGCTTCGAGACCGCGTTGCGATCGCCGTTCCGCAGTTCCATGTGCAAGCCCCACGCGACGAGCGCGAAGTCGGGAGCCGCTTTGCGAATGACGAGTCGATAGATGTTTTTCGGATCGTTGCGCGTCCCGCCGAACAGGTCGGAGAGATGCAGTCGATGCAGGCCGTCCTCTTTGATCTCCAGCTTGCCGAGGATGTCCGCCGTACCGGCGTTGTACGGCGGGCCGTCATAGGCATAGCCGTTGCTCGACACCTTCACGGGACTGGGGATGTCGCTGAACTCGGCGACGTCGGTGGCCTTTTCGGTGTCGCCTGTGCGAGCCACATGCTGCACGAGAATCGACGGATCGGTCGGCAAACCGAATCGCTCCGACGCGACCTCAACCCACCAGACCTCACCCTTCTTGGCCTCGAACTCAAAGACATCAACATCCGCGGCTGGGAAGAAGCTCCCTGCGATCTCGCACGGCAGCGAGATCTTCTGAGCCTTCGTGCGATCGTTGTTCGGTTCGGCTTCGGCAACGGCGTTCGACTCTCCGAGTCGAGCACCCGACTCGGAGAGTCGGGCTACTTCAGCCGGCGGCCACGAGAACGAGTTCACCGGCATGGTCGATGGGAACCGAACGATCGGCGCACCGGCCGGCAACTCCCACAGACCCAGGCGATAGTAATACGCTTGCCCGCCCTTGAAGGTCAGTTCGTGGACCTTGATCACATACTTGCCGTCGCTGGGCACCGTGAAGTCGAGCACCCCGCCACGCCGCTCGACCAACAAGTCGCGGCCGGCGGCATCCGCGACGATCACGACCGCATCGAGCTTGGAATCAATCCCGCGCGTCGCGCAGTCAACAATGACCCGCTGCCCCTGGCGACCTTCAAAGACGTAATGATCGACGGCTCGCTGAGTCATCGTGGCGTTGCAGACGGAGTTGACCTTCAACTCCAGCGCCGTCGCGAGCGTCGTGTTGGCCTTCGACTGCACGATTTCATCGAGCGTGCCGATCGAGAACGCTCGCGAGGAGGAAATCCCCAACCGCGTCATCACACGCGCCTCATGAATCCCAACCGGGCAATCCGCCGCAATCGAGACGACATACTTGTTGGCTTCCGGTTGTCCTGCCGCGTTCCGCTTGCGAGCCGCCGTGATCCGCCGATCCGAGAACGTCAAATCATCCGCATCGTCAATGTGCTCGCCGCTGATCGTGACCTCAACCTGCGACCCAACCTTGGCCCCCATCGGAGTCGTCGTCAGCAACCGCGGAGCAGGCAGGCCAACTGATTGAGCGAAGGATAGGGACGTCGTGCCGAGAAGCACTGCGAGGAGAACGGACCAGCAACGCAAATAAGTCATCATGTGCATAATCCTTGAAAAACTTCTTCGACTGGCTGACGGGCCTTCGATCGAAACGCCCCTGTGAACAACAGGCCCTAACAACAGAATACTCTCAGGCTTCGACGTGTGCGTCCTCAAGCTGAAGTGTCATCTGGTCGAGGCAATCCTGTTTGACGGCTTCCATGAATTGGCGATCGTTTTCCCAGTCCGCGAGTTGATCGTCGGACGCCCCGGCTCGCCGCAGCCGCTGGTCTTGGTCTTGAACATAGCAATCCAACGCTTCAACCACGAATCGAACGGCTTTGGGTGAAAGGGTCATGACGATGTTCGTCCGCCAGTCGGTTGCGGTGTGGAGCGATCTTAAAGGGGAATCCAAACTCACGCCAAGCGGCGCTCCAAACGACTCTCAATGGAGCACTCCACTTCGGAGCGTTGTTTTGCGGTTTGATCGTACCAGTCTCCATTTGATGGCTGCCATTCAGAAAACTCATTCCCATTCGCCGCTCCGATTGAATAAGCTGGGTTCGTTGTCGCGGGCGGGCGAAGGAATGTTTCGGGAGATAAGTAATGATGACCTCGATTGCAGACACTCTTCGTGAATGGGACGTGCGGCCGGGCGTGACCTACCGCACCAAAGTAAACGGCCACACGTTGGAGTTTCGAGTGGTCGATGACGAAATTCCTACGCCCGGGTTGGAGGAGCAAGTCATGATGCAACCGTGGGTCGAGTTCCCGTTCGTTCCGCAGGGGACGGTCGTCGCACACCCTGGCCCCGTTTCTCTTCCCGACCCGCCCGTCATTCCAGACGACGAGGTGTGGTCATGATCTACGATCAACCGTCGCCAGACGCTCCACTCGATCAGGGAGATTTGGTCGACGAATGCATGATTTTGAGATCCATCGGCGGCGTGACGACAGCCGGTGGCTTGCCGACGATCAGTTTCGAAACTCGTCGCGTGGTACTCCTCACGCAGACCTGTGATTTGGCCAATGGCCGGGCGATGTCCGCCAATGTGGCCGAGGTCTTTGACGTGCAATACCTGATTGACCAAAAGCTGCTCAAAACGGCCGATGTGAGAGGGCCGCTGCGTGCAGGACGCATCTGGGGCTGGTACTTTTTGCCTGCGGATTCCGGGTTGGGACTGGGGGAGATGGTGGTGGACCTCAGACGGCTGCACACCGTCTCGCTGGAGATGTTGCGTTCGCTGTGCCGAGCGGGAAGACGGCGCGGACGCATTCAGCCGTTGTATCGGGAACATCTGGCGAAACACTTCGCCGACACCTTTAGCCGTATCGGACTGCCTCGGCCTTACGAGACGCTTTGACGTTCTGACCTAATGGTTGAACAAGAACTCTTTTGAATTGATCAATGCCCAGATCAAGTCTTGGTAATTCGCATTCGCGGCGGTGCCGGGTTCAGCCAAGTAGTCAGTCGCGGTCTTCAGTTCTGGCGGACGCGGCTCGCGTGAGAAGGCGGCGAGGTACAGCTCGCGAATCTTCGCTTCTGCCGGCTTGTCTTCTTTTGAGAGGCGTTCGGCTCGGCCGGTGGGGGCGGCGAGCTTGGCTTTCAGTTCGGCCGCGTTGAGTAAGTGCAGGCTCTGCGCGAGGCTCGATGATTGGACACGCTCGCATTCGCAGACGCTCTCGGCTTCCGGGCGGCCGAAAACTCGCAGGAACTGCGATGAGGCGTTGTAGCTGTTGTCGGGCAGAGCGACTGCTCGTGTGCCGGGCGGAAGATTCGCGAAGTCGGTCTGAGTCCCCGCCAGTCGGTCGATCGCGTCGAGCAGCACCTCCGCCTGCAATCGTCTCGGATAGTAGCGCGAGTAGTTCTGACGATCGACGAGGTTGTGCTCGTTCGGCAGTTCGCTCAATTGATAGGACCGCGACTGAGTGATGACTCGCACGAGATCCTTCAGGTCGAAGCCGCTGGCGATGAAATGTTTTTCGAGAGCATCGAGCAGAGCGGGATTCGTCGGTGGGTTTGTGTCGCGGATGTCGTCTTCCGGCTCGATCAGGCCGCGGATGAAGAAGTGTTTCCAGTACCGATTGACGAGCGACTTCGCGAAGAACGGATTGCTCTTTCCGCCCATCCAATCGGCGAGCTTCAGTCGCGGGTCGGCATCGGCGGCGATTTCCGGGATCGCATCGCCCAGAGCGGCGGGCTTGAGCGGCACTCCCGTTTTGATGTTCGTGGCGACTGCGACCCCGCGTTTGTGGAAGATCAAATCCTCACCGCGCGTCGATGAGGGTTTGCGTCCGACCTGTGTGAAGAATGCGGCCAGCGAGTAATAGTCGTCCTGGCTCCAACGCTCGAACGGATGATGATGGCACTGAGCACACTGCATCCGCACGCCGAGAAAGAGTTGCGCGACATCCTCGATCTGTTCCTTCGGTTCTTTCACTCGCTTGTACCACGCGACCGGCGGATTGCCGACGACCGTCCCCGTCGCTGCCAGCAGCTCGCGGACGAACTGGTCGTAGGGCTTGTTGGCCAGCAAGCTGTCTCGCACCCACGCATGAAACGCGAAGTTGGAAACGATGTCGCTGACATCGTCGCGACGATTCTTCAGCAGTGCGGTCCACTTGTTGGCGAAGAAGTCGGCGTAGTCGGGGCTCCGCAGCAGCTCGTCGATCAGCTTGTCCCGCTTGCCCTCATCTTTGCTGGCGAGGAACGTGGTTGCCTCTTCTTCGGTCGGCAAGCGTCCGCCGATATCGAGGGTCACTCGGCGCAGAAACGTCGCGTCATCGCAGAGGGCAGACGGCGGAATGCCAAGCGCCTTGAGATTCGCGAAGACATGCTCGTCCACAAAGTTCTTCGACGACGGCAGATTCTCGACAGGCGCACCGAGCGGCACCGAGGCACTGTAAACCGCCACCTGTCCCTGATAGCGAACCATCACCGCGACGTTGCCGACGATGTCCGAAATCTTCACCAGCCCGCGCTCATTCACGTCGGCCATCGCTTTGTCGTTGGCCTCGTACAAAGCCATGCTCGTGACATCGCGAACGCTGCCGTCGGAATACTTGGCGATCGCTGTGAGTTGCTGTTGAGCAAGTCGCTGAATCGTCCCGCGAGCTGGCTGAACCTCGAACGACACCAGCTTCGGGACCGACTCGCCATCCATCGTCGCGCCCTGCCGAATCCACTCGCGCAGTTGTGCGTACCCTTCCGAGTTTGCGGCCAGTCGAACGCCCCCGCCGTGCGGCATCTGGCCGGATGCTTTCAGCAGCAACAGGCTCCGATCGGGAGCACCCGCGAACAGCCGCCGATTGCGGCCCTCTTTCGTCAGGTGCTCAAAGTCTTCGAGCGGCTCGAAGCCCAGCAGGGACAACTGAAATCCCTTCTGACCGCCCCCCGCCTTCGCATGACAGACGCCGACATTGCAGCCGGCCTTCGTCAACACGGGCACGACGTCATTGACGAAGCTCACCGGTGGCTCGGCCCCGTTGAGGGACGGCGTCTCCGTGGAGAGAAAGAGAACTCCCACGAGTAACAGGAGCCAACTTCGCGACAAAACCGGCCATCGGGAATGCTGATCGGAGTAGGTCATGTTGTTACCGCAGAACAGTGATCGAGCCGAGACATCGCCGAGCAGTCTACCGCGCTGCGAGCGGCAACCGTATCGAATTCAATGTCCTTCGATGAATCCAGTCACGGAGAGGATGTGAAGACTCGGAACGTGGGAAAGAGAGCTAGCACTACAAACGAGTCCCCAGCCAAAAGCTGTAGATAAAGACGCCACCCACCACGAGGCTACCGAAGACCAGCAGCAACTGCGCGAGCCGCTCGTTCTGTCGCGCGACGATCTGCGCGATCGTCACCACGAGGGCGACCATCCCCAGCTTGAACCAGACCATGCCGGTGAAGCCCCAGCCGTGATAGAACCAACGCGCGATCGGATTCGATTCGACGAACCCGCTGTTTCGACGCAACAACGCCCACGTCGCGAGAATGTCGCACAGATTCAGCAACACATACCACGCGGTCTCGGTTTCCAAAGGGATGCCGCGTTTCTTCTTGGCCATGAATCGGCTTTCGCTACATCGTGCGGCTGAGCCGCGCTCATTGAACATCAAGAGAGACCAACGAATGAAAGGAGTTGACTGTCATGGTTGCTAGAGTCTCTTGGGTTGCGGGCGCAGCCTCGGCCAAGGTTCTCTCTGAGACTCGCAGCGTCGTTCAAGGCACCTCACCTGATCTAACCGTGAATCAGCTTTCGCAGGTCTGCCAAAACTTTGGGGATCTCGCCATACGGATCGGCTTCCTCGTATTCCAACACGACGTAGCCGCGGTAGTTCGCCTTGCGGAGGATCTCGATGACTCGGCCGAGGTCCGCTGGTTCTTTCTTCTTGGTGCTGTTGCGAGTGATCGCCACTTTGACCTGTGCGTTGATGGCATACGGGGCGATCTGTTCCAGCTCGGCATACGGGTCGTCCGAGTGGAAGTTGCCGCCGTCCAGATTCACTCCGAACCACGGCGAGGGTGAAACGGCTTTGACGATCTTCAACAGTTGCTCAGCGGTCCCGGTGATGCCGCCGTGATTCTCCAGGGCGAGGAAGACACCTTTCTCAGCGGCGTATTCGAGGGACTTGTTGATACCGGCGACACACCGCTCAAACGCAGCGGCTTCGGTCTCTCCCTTCGCGACGTTGCCGGCAAAGATGCGGATCACCGGGGCACCCATCGTCGCCGAGTGGTCGATCCACTCGCGAGTCAGCTTGATCTGCTTGTCCCATTCTTCTCCGGCGGGCTTACAGAAATCGTTGCCGATCGCCGTGCCGGAAACATCCAAGCCCAGTCGGAAGGTCTGTTCTTTGATCGCGATCAAATACGACTGAGCGAACTCTTTGGGGAAGTAATAAGAGGTCAGCTCGGTCCCATCGAGGTTTTGATCGGCACAGAACTGGATGAAATCTTCCAGCCGCATCTTTGCCGCCGCGAGCTGCTCGGCCGTGCCTCGGTTCGGCAAGAACTTGTTGAACGAGTACGCCGCCAGGCTGAGCTTCATATGGCTCTTGCCGTTCCGAGTCGGCGGCTCGGCGGCGATGGTCGGCTTGGTGAAGGCCAACGCGGTCGCGCCCGCCGCGAGGCCGCATTGCGTGAGAAACTGACGACGAGAATTCATTGAGTCGGTCATCGGATGCTCCAAGGGAATTGGCTCAGTAGCCGCACTCGCCAGAGTGCGGGGTTCCAGCAGATAAGTAACCCGAAGCGTCAGCGAGGGCGAGCGCTCCACAGGATTCGGAATCCGGGATTTGTCGTGTCCTGGAGCGCTCGCCCTCGCTGACGCTTCGGGTTACTTAGTTTCTGCCGTGTCGCTCGCGGCGACGCGGATGCAGGCGAGCGGCACAAACTACCGTCCGTCATTCTCGTTGACGACTGAGGCGAACCATTCACAAGCGAGGCGAGCTGGGGCGTCGAGGTGTTTGGTGTAGCCGGTGTTCGCACCGGGGACCAAGCGAAGCTGAACCGACGGCGCTGGCTGCGGGCGATTGGGGTCGGGAATGGAGGCAAAGGCTGGGGAGGACTCGACCGAGGCGGTGCCGACGATCAGCAGCGCGGGGCAAGTCAGACGGGACAGGAGCGGGATGAAGTCGTAGTCGTCGTGTGGGCCGTACTTGGCGAGGAAGCCAGCGGCCGTCAGCCAGAGCGGGAGCGGTTGTTGGACCAGTAGCAACTCGTCGCCTCGGCCGCTTTCGACCAATTCGGTGGCTCGGCGGAAGTGCTCGCGGAAGGGAGCGGCTTGCGGCGAAGATTGCCACTCGGCGTGACAGAAGCGCGGGGGCGAGATCCCGACCAGCGCGACGACGTTCGGGTGCGGGTCGTGAGCTTGAGAGAAAATCGCTTTCACGCCACCCATGCTGTGACCTACGAGCACGACGCGTGAAAAGTCGTGGTGGATTAGCTCGTCCACCCAAGCTCGCAGGTCGTGGACGGAGTCGGCGATCGACTCGAAGGCGGCTCCGCCAGTTAGGGGCGTTCGTGCTCCGGGCAGCGAGCTGATGATGTCGTGTCCGCGCGTGTTGATCCGCGCGACCGAGTGGCCGGTGCTGACGAGCTGCTCGGTGAATGCTTGCAGGACACCGGAGGAGTAGAAGTTACTGCCGGTACCGTGGACTAGAAGCCAGACGGTGTTTGGATCCTGACTCAGGCGGGCCGCCTGAGCTACGGGTCGCTGCAAGCTGCCATCGAGCTGCACGCCGTCGGCGGTCTTGGTTCGGATCAGAGTGAGGTTCATTGCGGACTCCTTGAAGGGGTCGGGTGTGCGAATTTCAGAAATTGCCGTTGCACGTTTGGGAAGTGGAAAACGGGCTGACGGCAATTTCTGAAATTCGCACACCCGACCCCGCCATCCGCAAAAGGCCCGACGCTAGCGCGTTCGGCTCATGGGCAATCTGGGATGACTTTTCGGATTGGCTTGAGGCTGCCGGTTTCGACGAGTCCGAAGACTGCGTTTGCTCTTCCGGTTAGGGCCAGATTGCCGGTCGCGATGACGTTGCCGGTCGCGCCCCAATTTATCGTTTATGACGATTATTCAGGCCGATGACCAACCTGCGAACTCAAGCTCTTCCGCAAAGTCCACCAAATCGGAAACGCCGGTGGGACCAGTACAGACGGAATAGCCGGCAAAGTCTACGGGGAGGTCAAAGTGAAGAGATCATCGTGGCTCCTGAACTTGTGGGACTCGATTCGTGCCTCGAATCGTCGTCGCGGACGGATTGTGACTCAAGTGGCTCCCGCAGAAGTGAGCGAGCCGCGACAGCTCTTGTCGGGTTCGGTCTTGTTCATTCCCGCGACCGGCGAGCTGAACCTGCAATTGGGTAGCCATGAAAATGCGCGCATCGGAACTCAGTTCGGCGCGGTGCTGATCGAGATCTCGACGGGGAGCGGCAGTTACTCGCCGGTGCTCAGCTTGGGGACCGTGCAGGCTGCGGCCGTGCGGTCGATCGTGGTGGTTGGTGGCGATGATGCCAACACGATCGATCTCAACAAAGTCTCGCGAGTGGAATTCACGTCGCTTGTCTCAATCGAGATTGATGGGGGCAACGGGAACGACCGGATCACGGGCAGCCCGGACTTTGCTGACAGCATTATTGGAGGTCATGGCCACGACACGATCACCGCCCTTGGTGGCAATGACACGATTCAGGGTGGCGACGGCAACGACTCGATCAACGGCGGCTTGGGGAACGACTCGATCCACAGCGGCGACGGACAGGACTTCGTCGCGGGTGACAGTGGGAACGACACGATTGATTCGGGGGACGGAGACGACACGGTCTCTGGCGGCGACGGCAACGACAGTGTCTTCGGCGACAACGGCGAGGATTTGATCAGCGGCAATGCTGGCGATGACACGCTTAATGGAGACGGTGGGACCGACACGTTGTCCGGGGGATCGGGTGCGGACTCGCTGTTCGGCGGCTCTGGGAACGATCTCATCAATGCGGACAGTTTGACTCCGGTCACGACGACTGTGACTGCTTTCGCGACGGACTTTGAGACAGGAGTGCCGGCGGAACTTTCGGGGACGACGACGCTCAGCGCGGTGCAAGGGTATGCCGGGTTGGGAACGGGGCCGGATGTGTTCAGCGGCAGTTTGTTGCAGAACAGCACGGGGGCGTCGCCGGTTTTGAGTCCGGGGAGCGTGCCGCAGGTGCTCACGACTTTGACGCTGACGAATCTGCCGACTCACGGCAGCATCGACTTGGATTTCCTGTTGGCGATCATCAATAGCTGGGACGGCCTAGTCTCTCCGAATCCGCTGCTCGCGCCGGACTTCTTCAATGTGCGCGTGGATGGCGTGCGGGTGTTTCGCGGCAACTTCGACAACCTCGGTTTGACGGGTGCCAATCAGGGCTACGTTCCGCCGGCTGGTGTGCAACTCTCGACTCGGCCGTTTACCGACCTCGGTTTCCCCGGCCCGGTGCCGAGTTCAGCGAACACTCGCGACAGCGCTTGGAACCTCGGCTTGGACCCGGTGTTCCAGAACATCCCGCACACGGCGAGCACGTTGACGATCGACTTCTTCGCGGACGGAGCGGGCTTCGAGGGAGGGACGAGCGAGTCTTGGGGCATCGACAATCTGCGAGTGACGCTCAACGGTGTGCCGGTGACTGATCCCGTCAGCAGCGACACGTTGGTGGGCAACGGTGGCAACGACACGCTGATCGGTGGCAGCGGCAGTGATGTGATCAACGGGAGCGCGGGGAACGACTCGATCAGCGGAGCGGCGGGGGACGACTCGCTCAATGGAGAATTGGGGAACGATCATCTCAGCGGCGACGATGGCAGTGATCAACTGCTGGGTGGTGCTGGCGACGATGTGCTGGATGGCAACGCGGGGAACGACAACCTGAATGGTCAGGCGGGGAACGACTCGCTGACGGGGGGCGGCGGGGCGGACAGCTTGAATGGTGGAGCGGGGAACGATCTCGTGCGGAGTTTGGATCCGACGATCATCATCCCGAACATCGGCGTGGGAGATGTCAGCCTCGCGGAGGGTGATGCCGGAGCGCCGTTCGCCACCGTGACGATTCTGCTGTCGCAAGCGACGACGGTTTCCGTGAGCGTGCAGGTGACGACGTTCGACGATGTGGCGGAAGCGGGGATTGATTACTCGGCCATCGACACGACGGTCACGATTCTGCCGGGGCAGACTTCCGCCACGATCATGATTCCGATCGTGGGTGACACGGTCTTTGAAGCCAACGAGACACTCTTCGTGCGGCTGTCCAATGCGATCAACGGGGTGATCACCGATTTGCAGGGGACGGTGACGATCACGAACGACGATGCGCAAGCGGCGACTCAGTTGGTCTTCTTGGACTTCGATTCGGCGACCGGCCCGAACGATCACGTCTACACGCCTGCGGAGCGGGACGCGATCGTGGGGCGATTGGGTGAGTTCTATGCCGCGTTTCCGGTGGAGTTCACGCTGACTCAGCCGGTGTCGCGAGCGTTCAACATGGTGACGATCAATCAGCCGCCGCCGGGTGGGTTGGCGAGCGAAGTCGATTTTCGGAACCTCAACTACAACGCCAATGCGTCGGTGGACATCAATGGTTTCTTGGGAGGTCTCTTACAACCGCCAGCGACGAGTGCGAACTTCGTGGAGCTGACCGCCAAGGTCATTGCTCACGAGAACGGTCACTTGCTGGGCCTGCGACATAACGATGCGTTCGGCCCGATTGGCAGCGGGATCAATCTGTTTGTGGGACAGCTTGCGTACAACCCGCCTTATCCGGGGCCGACGAATGCGATCGAGACGACGCAGCACATCATGGCCTCGCCGGCTTCGGTGGGGGAAACGCTGTTCGATGCGATCAGCGGGCAGTTCTTTGGTGAGCGTGAGTCGGTGAAGCTGTCGGCCTGGGCGTTCGGCGGAGAAGTGCTGCCGGAGCAAGTTGCCGCTCACGACTCCTTGGCGACGGCTCAGCCGATTGAACTTCGCGAGCTGTTCGTCCCCAACACGCTGCTCAGCGGAGCCAACGTCGATTTGAATTTCCGAGTCCACGAGGTGGTGGTGGCCGGGGCGATCAGCATCGGCGGGGAAGTTGATCTCTATCAGTTCGAGGGAACCGTCGGGCAGTTGCTGAACTTCGAGGTGATCTCGAACACGCTGAGTGCTCAGAACCCACTGGACCCGGTGATTCGGATCTTGGACGCGACGGGCAACGTGATTCCGTATTACACGGGGACCGCGATCAACGACGACAGCACGGACAGCGGCTTCCCGTTTCCCGACTCGACGCTGATTGATCTGATCCTGCCCGCGACCGGGACGTTCTATGTTGAGGTCACGGCGTTCGGACTCTTCGAGACCGGCTCCTACGATTTGTATGCGTTCGATTTCTCGACCTATGCCCGGTCGGTTGATCCAGGCGTCCCGGCGGTGTTCTTCGTGCTGCCGGATGCGGGTGACACGTTGGTCGGTGGCGACGGCGACGACACGGTCGAGGGGGCCGAAGGGAATGACCTGCTGCAAGGGAGCCTCGGCAACGATTCGCTCAGCGGAGGCGATGGCAACGACAACCTTCAAGGAGGAGGCGGACAGGACACGCTCGATGGCCAGGCAGGAGACGACACGCTCGACGGTCAAGGGGGGAGCGACACGCTCTTCGGTGGCGACGGCGATGACACGTTCTTGTTTGGTCGAGTCAGCGGGGGCGAGTTGGTCAACGGTGGCGAAGGGCTGAATACCGTTCTGACACGCGGCACGAATAGCTCGGACACGATCGCGGTCGGAGCGACGCTCAACGCTCTGACGATCACCATCGACACGAACACGCTCATCAGCACCGGGCGATTGCAGCACATCATCGTGGATGGTCAGGCGGGAGATGACACGATCACCGTCAGCGATTTGGCCGGGACCGGCTTCTACAAGCTGGAGGTCCGCGGCGGCGAAGGGGCCGACATCCTGAATGCCACCGGAGCCAAAATCGGCTTGGTGCGGATGTCGCTCAGCGGAGACGCGGGCAACGACACGATCACCGGCTCGCTGGGGAACGACACGCTCAACGGTGGAGTCGGCAACGATGCGGTCAACGGCGGACCTGGCCATGACACCATCAGCGGCGGCACGGGGAACGATCAGCTCAGCGGCGGACTCGGCAATGACACGCTCGACGCTGGCGAGGGGCATGACTTCGCGAATGGCAACGCGGGGGACGACAGCCTGCTGGGTGGCATCGGCAACGACACGCTGAAGGGTGACGAGGGAGCCGACACGCTCAGCGGCGAAGGGGGCAACGACAACCTCAACGGGATGGGGGGCAACGATTCGATCCTCGGCGGGACCGGCAACGATGCGGTCGCGGGAGGAGCGGGTAACGACACGCTCGATGGAGGACGCAACGACGACACGATCATGGGACAAGCGGGGGATGACAAGATTCGTGGCGATCACGGCCATGACTCGATCGACACCGGGATTGGCAGCGACACGGTCAACGGCGGAGACGGCAACGACACGATCAACGCGACCGACGGCAACGATCTGCTGGCAGGGGGCGACGGCCACGATCGCATCAACGCGGGTGGCCTCGCGGACACGATCGTCGGAGGCGATGGCAACGACAGCATTCAAGGTGGTAGCGGTGGCGACGTGATCCTGGGTGGCGACGGTGAAGACTACATCGACGGCCAAGGGGGGACGGACACCATCGCGGGGGGACAAGGTGTGGACATCATTGTCGATCCGACCGCGGAGATCGACGAGCAGTTTGTGTTATCCGCAGCGGTGCTGCTGGCACTGACGGGGTTGTGATTTTCGATTTTTGATTTTTGATTTTTGATTGGGGGACGGCCACGGAGATCACAAATCACAAATGGCAAATCACAAATGGCAAATGGCAAATGGCAAATCTGCGATCTGAAATCTGAAATCTGAAATCTGAAATCTGAAATCTGAAATCTGAAATCTGCAATCTGCAATCTGCAATCTGCAATCTGCAATCTGCAATCTGCAATCTGCAATCTGCAATCTGCAATCTGCAATCTGCAATCTGCAATCTGCAATCTGCA
>JBJXEX010000276.1:0-9086 GCA_046156195.1 Planctomycetaceae bacterium
CCCCGCACTACGTTACGCGGAGTCCTTCGCCGTGTCGCCGTTGGAATCGACTTGGAAACGGCGTCGCCTGCGACCTCCGCGCGAAGAGGGTGAAGTCCGGGCGATTCCGCCGCTGGCCGAAATGCCCGCATTGATCGCTCGGAATCGCGAGCAGATTGCGAAATGGGACGTGCTGGTTCTGGGCCGATCGCTGACCGATCTGCGTCGTCTCGCTCGCAAAGAAACGCTCGCGGCTGCCGGGCGATTCACGAACCAACCCGAAGCGGAGTTGATTTCTCAAAGCCGCGACCGTCAGGGAGCGCTGACTGAAAAGGACTTGGGACCGCTGATCGTCGGTGGTCATCAGCCGGATTTGTTTCATCCCGGTGTCTGGGCCAAGAACTTCGTGCTCGATGACTTGGCGAGAACGACAGGCGGCGTTGGCCTGCATTTGATCGTCGATAACGACGCGATCACTTCCACGAGTATTGCCGTGCCAGTCGGCTCGCGCGAGCAACCGCGGATCGAGCACATCCCTTTCGATCTCAATGCCGGCCCCGTTCCGTGGGAGGAGGCTCGGCTCGGCGACGAGTCGTTGTTTCGGACTTTTGCCGACCGTGTCTCCGCCGCGTTGTCTTGCTGGCCGATCGAACCGATGTTGTCGTCTCTCTGGCCAGTGGCGGTCGCGCGTCTTCCCGCTCGCCAAAGCGAACCACGTCCGCGACTGGTCGATTTGCTGACCAGCGTTCGCCGCGAGGCCGAACGACGAGCGGGCCTGAGTCATCTCGAACTGCCCATCAGTCAGCTTTGCGAGACCGAATCCTTCGCCTGGTTCGTCGGCAGTCTGCTGAGCGATTCGCTACGGACACACACGATCTACAACGAGGTCGTCGCCGAATACCGCCGCATCAATCGAGTTCGCCATCGGCAACAGCCGGTTCCCGACCTGACGATTCGCGCGAATGGCGACTGGCTGGAGTTCCCGTTCTGGATCTGGCGAGCAGATGACACGCGGCGCGAGCGGCTGTTCGTGCGGGCAACCTCAACTGAGTTGCAGCTTGCAATCGGTGACAACGTCATCGCGACGTTATCTCACACTGCGGCCAGCGCGCCTGAGTCCCTGGTCACACAACTTCGAGAGTTATCCTCACGCGGTTGGAAGCTGCGTCCGCGAGCGCTCACGACCACGTTGTTCGTTCGCGTGTTCCTGGCCGATGCGTTCCTGCACGGTATCGGTGGAGCCAAGTATGACGAGATGACCGACCGCTTGATCGCACGGCTCTTCGGAGTCGCACCACCGAGTTATCTGACAGTGACCGCGACTCACCGCTTACCGCTCGGCGGTTGGGCCGTCACGTCGTCCGACGTCGCGGCCCTCAAGCATCGACTTTGGGACTTCGATCACAATCCCGAAAGGTATCCACGAAACCCCGTACGCGAGCCGGGCGGCGTTCGCCCCCGGACGAGCGACGAACTGGGACAGGTCCGGGGGCTAACGCCCTCCGGCTCACCAAGCGTGTGGGCGACGGTCGTCTCTCCAGCAGACTCTGAATTCGTCTCGCTGCTCACCGAGAAGCAACGCTTGATCGCCGAGCAGCAGGCTCAAGACGCACTCGATCGCCCTGCCCCGCGTCGAACGTCACGCGCCGAGAACAATCAACGCCGTCACCGCTTGCGAACCATCAGCCAGCGTCTGGCCACGCTCGCTGGCGACACTCGCTCGGCACTCATCACCGAGCTGCAAGCGGGCCAACGGCACCTCGCCGCCAATGCCGTCCTGTGCAGCCGCGAGTTCTCGTTTTGTTTGTTTGCGAGCATTCAACACAACATCTGGAAGTCATGGAGTCCAACGAATGAAAGGCGTCGAAGAGGACTCCACTGACGAGACGGGCCTTGTCCCGGCGAGCAGCATGATGTGTGGGCAGAATGATGTGAGATCGGAACCGACGACACCTCTCGATCACCGTTGGAGAGGCTCAGTTGAGAATCTCCGTTGCTCGAAAAAGGTGCCGGCGCGACGTGTGCCGCTACTTGAACAATCCCAGCGATCCCGTCGATGACAACGCACCCTCTGGCGGTGGAGCTTCGGCCGGTTCGATGTGCGGCAGGATGACCTCGGCTAGCCAATACTGTTTTAACTCTTTGACCAGCCATAGAAACTTTTCGAGATCGACCGGCTTGGTGAGATAGGCCGCGACATCAAAGTGCTCGACATCGGCTCGGTCGGCGGGGTCGGTCGAGGCGGTCATCACGACGATCGGAATGCCTCGCAAGGCCTCATCGTCCTTGACGATCGCCAAGACATCCTTGCCGCCGATGCCCGGCAAGCCCAAGTCGAGCAGAATCAAATCGGGCCGCGGAGCACGCGTGAACTTGCCCGACTGACGCACAAACTCCAGCGCGTCCTCACCGGTTTTGACCCACGTCAGTCGATGCGCGATTTTCCCCTTGGTCAACGCGCCCATCGTCAACTTGGCGGCCGTGAGGCTGTCCTCGACCATCAGCACTTCCATCGGACGACCGACGGTTTGACTGCCTGTTGAAGTCGTCATAGCTTGCCTGCCCTTGACCCGTGGCTACGTTTGAAAAGACTCAGTGACAGGATATCCGTTGTTGGGGAATGCCGGAATATGGACCACTCCGCCGAGAGCACCGCGAATTCCGAGACCTCGACGCACTTGGTCGGCATCGACCTTGGGACGACCAATTCGTTGGTCGCGGTGTTTCTCGCCGGACAGCCGCGATTGATTCCGAACGTGCATGGCTCGTTTCTGACGCCGTCGGTCGTGGGTGTGCTCGACGACGGCCAAGTGATCGTCGGCGATGCCGCTCGCGAGTTGCGAGTCACCAAGCCGGAGCGTTGTGCCTCGACCTTCAAGCGGTTGATGGGGACCGATGAAAAGCTGCGTCTCGGATCGCATCAATTCACGGCGCCGGAGTTATCCAGCTTGGTCTTGAAGTCACTCAAAGAGGACGCGGAGGCGTTTCTGAAATCCGAAGTCACCGAAGCGGTCATCACCGTTCCGGCATACTTCAACGACAATCAACGCAAGGCGACGAAAATGGCCGGAGAACTCGCCGGCCTCAAGGTGCGGCGCATCATCAACGAGCCGACCGCCGCCGCGTTGACCTACGGCTTCCATGATCGTGGCAGCGACAAGAAGCTGATCGTCATCGACCTCGGCGGCGGCACGTTCGACGTCACGCTGATGGAAATCTTCGAGGGGACACTCGAAATCAAGGCGACGGCGGGCGAGAGCTTTCTTGGCGGCGAGGACTTCACCGAGCGGCTGGTCGCGTGGGTGCTGAATCAATCGGGCGAGGAATTGGAACTGGCCGAATTGAAGCGGCCACTGAAAGTTTCGCGGTTGCGGCAAGAGTGCGAAGTGGCCAAGCGAGCGTTGCTCAAGGAACCGGAGGCGATCATTCGTGTCCCCGGCGACAACGGCGAATACTCGGCGAACCCCACCAAGCTGACGATGACACGTCCAATGTTCGCGAAGCTGGCCGAGCGATTGATGGACCGGCTCCGCAAGCCGATCGACAAAGCTCTGCGAGACGGCGAGTGCGATCCCGACGGCATTGAAGAGGTCATCCTGGTCGGCGGCGCGACACGCATGCCGGTGCTGGTCGATTTCGTGCGCAACTATTTTCAACGTGAGCCGCTCTGTCGATTCAATCCCGACGAGGTCGTCGCGCTCGGCGCGGCGGTGCAGTCCGCGCTGATGACGGACAACTCGGCCGTGGACGACATGGTGATGACCGACGTCTGCCCATTCACGCTCGGAGTGGCGATCAGCAAGGAGTTCGGCAATCAGATTCTCGACGGCTATTTCATGCCGATCATTCCGCGCAACACGACAATCCCCGTGTCGCGTGAAGAAGTCGTCGCGACGATGTTTCCGAATCAACGTGAGGTCGTCGTGCGGGTCTTTCAAGGCGAGGCTCGCAAGGTCGAGGGCAACTTGCTCCTCGGCGAGTTGCGAGTCACCGACATCCCCGCCGGCCCCAAGGGGACGCCGATTTGCATCCGTTTCACCTACGACCTCAACGGCATTTTGGAAGTCGAAGCATTTCCGCAAGCGGGAGGGAAACGGTTCCGCGCCGTGCTGACGCAACACGTCAAAGGCTTGAGCACCGCCGACATCCAAGCCGCCGTTCGCAACTTGAGCAAGCTGAAGTTCTATCCGCGCGACGATGTCCGCAATCAAAAGCTGCTGCGGTTCTGCGAGCGAATTGCCGGCGAGGTCAGTTCGTTTCAGCGGACGGAACTCGACGAGATCATCGACTCGTTCGAGAGCGCGATGTCGTCCGGCGACCGCGACTATTTTGAAGTGGTCCGCAACAATCTGTTGATGGTTTTGTCTGCTTTAGGATTCGAGTACCCCGAAAACCATGAGTCCAACGAAAACCACGAACCGTGACCCCGCCGAGTATTTGGCGAGCGTGTTGCCACTGAATCCGATCTTTCAAGCCGAGGAGATTCTCGCCGCGCGAGATCGCTTTCTCGGCCGCTCGACTGCAACAGCCGCGGCGTCCGATCGCTGGCAGTTGCAAGAACAGCGTGCCGTTCTGCAAGCGCGGATTGACGAGTTGCGTCAGCAGTTTTGGACCGCGAAGCCGAAAGAACTGCGTGAGGCGCTCGAAAGCCTGTCCGTGGATCAGTACCCGGACCTCCTGTTGGCGGTCGAACGATTGCAAGCGGCGTTTCGAGTCCGCGCTGATTTTCCGAAGCTCGCGCAGCACGCGCACTGCGATGAAGAACTGTTTGAGCAACTCAAGGAGATCGCCGTTGCCGCTCCGCGAGAAGCGGGCCGCTCGAAGCACACATTTTTCTTGCGGACTTGGTCGAACCTCGCCTTGCACAACCGTTGCCGCAAGATGATCACGATGCTGCGCCGCGAGTTTCCCGATCTCTATGAGTTGGAGCGAGAATGGCTGCAACAGTTCGAGAAAACCAAACCGATCGCCGGGCCGACCGTCTCCGAGAAGGAGGCCGATCGGCGATCGAAAAGTGATTCCGGCTCAGGTGCCGGATGGCTCGTCGCCTTTGTTCTCTTGGGCGGACTCGGCCGAGCCTGCACAAGCTCGTCGACGCAATCTACCTCGACACGTCCGAGATTCAGTCCGCAAAAACAGCAACAAGATCAAGAGACGATCAGGCGTTGGCTGGAAGCCCAGCGAATGACCTCGCCGAACAAGACGCCCGGCGGATCAGCCCCTCAAGCATCGCCTCCAGAAAATGAGGAGGCCCGCAAGCGTCTGGAGATGCTCCGTCAACTGACGCGAGAACGCTTCGATCGCCAACGCAATCGAGTTCCGGATCTATCGCCGCCAACGCCCCAACCGCCTCCGAACTTTGGCCCCTTGCAACCTCGCGGCCCGTAGCCGCACTCCCTAGGTAGCCGCACTCGCCAGAGTGCGGGCGGCCTGCCCCGTGTCATCGACGTGTCCGATCATCTCCGTGCTCCGGCCCTGCTCTGCAAACGATTGAAATCTTGTTTTCGTGAGAAGATTCTCGGCACGGAAAGCGTCAAGGCCAGAAGCCACCTTAACTTTCGAGGCTTTGCGTTCCTCGGAATTCACTTCGCGTTCTTTGCGACCTTCTGTTCAAAACACAGTTTGGAACAGAAGGTCGCAAAGAACGCAAAGTGAGACAAAGGATTATGGAACACTTTGTGAAACAGTATTTAGTTTTTGGTTGCGAGTTCTGATTGGGAAGACGCCAAGCCATCTCACATCATTCTGCTCATATCTCATTCTGCTGACTTCCGGCGAGCAGAATGATGGGAGATGGGCTTGGGGTCTGACTCGGTTGCCGCATTTTCTCAATCAATTGTGACTCGCCTCCCCCGGCCGCCCACCTGCTCCATGATGCTGCGGAAAGCTGTCGATGTCTGAGTCCTCCGAACCTCGCTGGGATTTGTTGCCGCACCAGCCGGAGTTGTTTTTTGAGTTGCCGGAGCAATTCGATCGCAGGGATCTCAAGCGGCGCTACAACGCGCTCTTGCGGCAATTCAAACCCGAGAAGCATCCCGAAGAATTTCAGCGCATCCGTGCGGCGTTCGAGTTGCTCGACAATCAACTTCGCTACGGCGAGCGGCAAGCGTTTCCTCAGACCCCCGGAACACCGGACATTCATTGGTCGGCAGCGAAGACCGACTCGGAGGCACCACTCCCCTCGCCACCGACCGAATCCGATCGAGACGCCGAAACGCCGCGCCCGATCAAGCCGCGAGACAAGTCCCCGCTCGAACGGCTTCAAGAGCGCCTGAAATCAGAATCGCCTGCCGACGTTTATCGGCAGTTCGAAGAAGAGCCGAACAAGTCACCCTTCGACTACTTCGCCTTGGCCGTTCTCTCGGATGTCGTGAAGCCGGAAGGATCGCAACCCTTCTTGAACTGGCTGCTGTGCGGATTGATCAAGCATCCGAGCGATTCAGGACTCACTCGGCTGCTGAGCCTGTTTTTGCAATCCGACCTGCCCGACGAGCAGTTGTCGGCGATCACTCAAGCGGTCGCGAAGGCGATTCCCAACAACCGTTTTTACTCACTGACCGAACCGCTCTGGGATCGCTTGCTGCAAGCTCGGCCGTTCGAGCAGGTCGCGCAACTTCTGGCCGAATGCGAAAGTTTGCTGCGCGATCATCGGCTGGATGGGAAGCTGACGTTCTACATTCACATACTTCGCGCCGCACTCTGGGTCGCCGATGACGCCTGGCTGAACACCGCATTCCAGACGCTCGATGAGCACTCCTCGGAACTGGGCGGCCGATTGGAATATGACTTCGAGTTCTTGTTGTTCCTGCGAATTTACCGCGAAGAACGCAAGCTGTTTCTCAACGGCACTGCTGGCCGCGACATGATCGATCAGGCCATGCGCGACTATTGCCTGAAGAGCGACTACGACGCGGATCACGCGGTGCTCGACTGCCAACTCGCGCTGGCCACCGAGCCGATTTGGCTCCGCCAAGCCTTTCCGACAACCGATGCCAACTTCCCCGCCTGGTGGATGCTCTGGACTTGGATGACGGCGGACGTCGCCGACCGGCTCTGCGAACAGGACGCGGACATTGATCCCGACTTGCTGTTTCTGCAGCTCCGCAAGGTGCTTCGCCGTTGTGAACAGATGACCGACAAGTCTTGGCTCAGTTGGGGCTGGCAAGGCTTGGGCATCGTCTACTTCGGGGCCGTTGCCGTCAGCCTGTTGCTTGTCTGCGTGCCGGTCATCGCCGGAGCGGTGGCGTTGCTGATGTTCGTGCTCGAAGCGACGAAATCGAAAGGGGGTAGCCAGGAAGGGCTGTGGGTGCTCGGTTCCGTCATCGGTTCGGGCGGGACCATGTGCTACCTCTATTTCCGCTATCTCAAAGTTCGCACGGCCGACCGGCTGCGGCGCTGGATCGCCGTGACTCTGGGCCGCCAGTCCTATCAACGGCAATGGCGAGCGTTGATCGAGCAGCACCTGAGTCTGACTCATCAACCCTTCCGCCTGCTAATCGACCAACTCGCAGTCGAACACGACGACATCAACCAAGTCTACACCTCTTGGATTCACGCTCACGCTTCGACCGACTATGCCCTGGCCAGCTTGGCAATGGCCCAACACTTCTTGCGATAGCCGGATCGAACAATTGCACCCAGCGGTCGCGAGAAAGTCCGTTGCGACGTTGGATCATGGCAATCCATTCGTTCGGTGGATTCATCATTTGGCGACGGGCGACTACGCTCCTGCCTGTTTCTCACACGCGCAGCAAATCGTCTATTGAGGCCGTTCGCATGAAGATCACACACATCGAAGTCATCCCTCTGACCGGAGCCACCGTCGATGGCGGATGGCCTCAAGGACATGAACCGCAAGAGAACCTGCACACGCTCGTCGAGGTGCGGACGGATGAGGGCTTGTCCGGTTGGGGGAGTTGCTTCACGTCGGGCAAACTCGTCGAGGGTGCGGTCGAGTTGCTGTGGCCGCTCCTGAAAGGCGAGTCAGCCGTCGAACCGGAACGAGTCAGCGAGAAGCTTCGGCAGTCGTCGTTCTGGCAAGGGCGCGGCGGTTCGGTCGAGCACGCGATTAGCGGGATCGACATCGCTCTATGGGATTTGTTCGGCAAGGTGTGTGGGCAGCCGGTGTCGCGGTTGCTCGGTGGGAATTATCGGCAGCGGATTAAGCCGTATGGCTCGATCTTGTTTGATGAGCCGGATGCTTTGCAGGCAACGCTGGAAGCAACCGTCGAGCGCGGATTCAAGGCGATCAAGATGGGCTGGCGACCGTTCGGTCGGCGCGATCGCAAGTTTGATGAGTTGCTCATCGGCACGGCTCGCGAGACCGTTGGTGGTGGAGTCGATTTGATGGTCGATGCCGGCGGCAGCGAACAGTTCTGGCCGCATGGAGTGAATTGGGCTCGCGAGACGGCGCACATGCTCGCCGATTACGGCATCGTCTGGTTTGAAGAGGCGCTGCCTCCCGATGACATCGAAGGGTACATCGAATTGACTCGTGTCTCGCCGGTGCCGATCGCGACCGGAGAAGTGCTGACTCGGCGGCAATCGTTCCGGCCGTGGCTGGAGCGCCGCGCGGTGGACATCATTCAGCCGGACTGCACGAAGAACGGCGGCTTGTCCGAATCTCGCCGCATCGCGTGGATGGCTTACGACCACAACATCCAAATGGTCTCGCACGGTTGGAACACGGCTCTTGGTTTGGCGGCCGATTTGCAACTGGCGGCGGCGATGCCGATTGCTCGGTACGTCGAGTACCTCACGCCGTGCGCGTACATCGACTCGCTGACGACCGAGCCGTTCCGCATCGACGCGGAAGGGTATCTGGAGATTCCGACGAAGCCGGGGCTTGGGATCGAAATCGATCGCGAGAAGCTCAAACGCTTTGACGCACGCAAATAGTCGGGGGGCGATTGCGGCGTAGCCACGCTCGCCAAGAGCGTTGGTGTTCGGTTTTGAAGTTGCACTTTTTTCAGCCCCGAAGGGCAACGCCGTTAAGCATTTTCTTCGAGCACCGCGCAAAGCCTTGCGGCGATGTCGTTTCAGAGTGACCGGTCTTTAACCCGGAGGGTTTGCAGCAATTAGCCGGTGGTTGAGCGCAGCGATACCAC
>JBJXEX010000280.1:0-9080 GCA_046156195.1 Planctomycetaceae bacterium
CGATCACCTACTTGGAAAACAATCGCGACCGCATGAAGTATCCAGACTATCGCCGCGCCGGCTTGCCGGTGACGACCGCCTGGATGGAATCGCTGGTCAAAGAAATCAACCTGCGCGTCAAAGGCACCGAGATGTTTTGGAACGCCCCAACAGGAGCCGAAGCGAACCTGCAAGTCCGCGCCGCCGCCCTGAGCGACGACAACCGCCTCGTCACTCATCTACAAACCCGACGCGGCTCCCCCCTTCACTAGAAAACCCAACCCCCGCAAACTCTCGAAGGAACAAATCAAAGGCTGACATGCACCTGCACTAGTTGTACGACTTACTCGACACCGCGCGAGGTATAAGAACCGGTTCGTTAGCCGACATTCGCCTGCGACCATTGGCCGTCGATGCTGCGCCACAATCCGGGGCGTGGGTTTTGGTCTTGCAGTTCGGGCGGCAGGCGGTGCGAGCGGACGCTGTCGTAGCATTGCAGCATCGCGAATCGGCGAAGGGACGCGGGAACGCCAACGGCGGTGAAGCCGGGATGTCCCGTCGCCGGGAACGGGCCGCCGTGATTCATCGCCGGACTCACCGCGACACCGGTCGGCATCTTGTCGTTGATCAGCCGACCCACTCGGACTCGCAAGGCCGGTTCGATGCGCGGATACAACGCATCGTCCTGACCGCCGTGAGCACTGTAGATCGCTCCGGTCAGATTCCCTTCCAACGATTCGAGAACCGCCAGCAACTGAGCCTCGTCGCGGGCGACTACGATCAACGAGCCGTTGCCGAATGCCTCCGTTTGCAGCGCGTGGGGATTCTCCAAAAACGTATCCCCCGAAACGCTCAGCAGCGTGTTGCGATATGAGAACCCATTACCGCCACCGGATTGTCCCCCCGTGAGCACTTTGGCTCCGGCGTTGATCAGCGATTGAATGCCCGTCTCGAAGTTGCGCAGCACGCTCTCGCTGAGCATCGTGCCGATCGGAGCAGATTCGAACTTCGCTCGCACGGCGTTGACGAACGATTCGGTTTCCGAACCCGCCAGCAGCAGCACGAGTCCGGGATTCGTGCAGAACTGGCCAGTGCCCATTAGGCAACTGGTCGTGAACTCGGCCGCGAGTTCGTCCGCGCGTTCCGCCAGCGCGCCGGGCAGGATGCAGATCGGATTGATGCTGGAGAGTTCCAGGTAGATCGGCTTACCAACTCGGTCGGCCGCTTCTTTCAGCACGAGTCCGGTCGTCCGCGCGCCGGTGTAGCCACAGGCTCCAATGGCGGGATGCGAGATCAATCGGCAACCATCTTCGTGACTGGTGCGATAGATCAATTGCACGAATGCCGGCGGCAAACCGACTTCACGCACCGCCTCGAACGCCTCTTCCGCGAACAGTCGCGTCGTGCTTGGATGCGACGAGTGTCCCTTGGCAATCACCGGGTTGCCGGCGGCAACAGCGGCTGCGAAGTCGCCCCCCGCCGCACTGTTGAACGCATACGGAAAATTGTTCGGCCCGAAGACGACGACCGGACCAATCGGTGCCAGCCGGCTGCGGAGATTGTTCTTCGTGTCGATCGTCGGCTGCGACCAACCACCATCACGAGCCGCCGCCGCCGCCTGTCGAAGCTGATTCACCGTGCGTGGCAGTTCGGCAATCTTCAAGCGTGGCTCGACAGGCAGCCCCGTCTCCTGGTGAGCGGTCGCGACAAACTCACCGGCTCGAGCATCAATGCGTTCGGCGAAGCGTTCCAAAAACTTGGCGAAGATCTCGCCCGGAGCGTTCTGCAATTCTCGCGAGACTCGCGAGGCCGCGAGAATCGCTTGCTCGATCTCCGACCACGGACTGATGGGATACTCGCGAGGCAGAGGCAAGCGAGTCGCCGGATTGATGGGTTGGAAAAAATTCAGTGAACCGGACGACACTCGCCACTGGCCGTCGATCAAAACTCGTTCGATGCTCATGCGGAAAACCTTGTGGATTGATAGATGCAAATTGCAAATTGCAAAGTGCAAATTGCAGACTGAGGGGCGAATGCTGGGCTGACAACTTGCAATTTGCAATCTGCAATCTGCAATCTGCCTGACACTCACGGATTCCAACTGCTGCCGATTTCTGTGTTCTTCCTCTGGCCTTGGTCATGTCTGTGAGGTGTTTCATTCCTTTGACCAGATTCCTTTGATCTTGTCTCTGCTCAATGATGGTTATCAGAGGAATCTGGTCAGAGGAATGATTTACGGCCAATCCACGCCACCCGGATTCCACGGGTGACACCGAGCAATTCGACAGCAGCCACGCCACGCGCCCCGCACCGCTCCGTACTTGCGGACGGCCAGAATGAAATACTCACTGCACGTCGGATGGAAGCGGCACTGCCGACCAATGAGATGACTGAGCGTCAGTTGATAAAGCCGCACGACCAGGATCAGCAGCCACGCGGGAATCAGAATCAAACGCCGCAGCCAAATCATGACGCACCTGGAGTCACGTCAGAGACAGCGGCCTCCGCCCGCGAAGTGCGCGGTTGAGCCGCCCACTTCTTAGCGGCCCGTTTGGTCAACGAGATCAACGACTGTCGCAAGGCGACCAGTTGAACCGGTGTGTTAGCTCGCGGTTGGATGACGAGGTCCAAGCCTGGTGGCATTTCGGATCGGGACATCCGAAAGGCTTCGCGCAGCCGCCGCTTCAGCCGATTGCGTCGCACCGAGTTGCCACAGCGTTTCGAGACCGCCAAGCCGAGCCGAGTCAGCCCACGATCGTTCGGCAGCGAGAGCAACGAAAAGCACGCATCGCTGACACGCACGCCTTGGTCATAGATTGCGGAAAACTCCAGCCGGCTGCGAACGCGAACCGCCTTGGGAAACTTCCGATTGGTGCTTAACGAAATCATCGACGAGCCTCGCGGTTGGACGGGGGCGGAGTCTCCAAGCCTTCCATTTCTTGTCGGTACTTGGCGCGGAGCGATTCCAGTTCGTCGTATTTCGTTTTCAGCGCCGAGGACCGAGTCAGCCGCCGCAGGCGTCGTGCTCCCACGACGATCAAGGTCAACACCACGACGGCACCCAAACCGGCGGCGACCCCCAACCAGACCAGCAATCGCGCGGCATTGTCCACTTCAGGGAAGCGGTCAGGCTCGATTTTCTTACCGATCGCTTTGTCGTCCGCCTTGCCGGGAGCTGCGGGAGTCACCTCGTCCGCGTGAACTCGTTGGCACAATCCCTCCGCGCTCGGCCCAGCGAACGCCCACACGCACAGACAGAGCGCAAGGCCGAGTATTCGACGACGATCGTGGAATCGAAAACTGTTCACTGACCGAACCTCACCAAAGTGATCACCACAAACCGGCTCGCGGGTTGTAAGGAGCGGCCTGAGCGATCTGCTCGAACAAGCCGCGAGTGGCGGCATCCAGACCAGGAGGCAAAACCAACTTGAGGATCACATACATTTCGCCACGCACACGAGTCTTGGGATCGGGCACACCCTTGCCACGAAATCGGAGTTTCGCACCGCTCGACGTGCCAGGGGGGACGGTGACGACGACCGTCCCTTCGGACAACGTCGGGATCTCGGCCTTGGTCCCCAGTGCTCCCTCGCTGACCGTGATCGGCACGTCGATCAGCAGATCGTTTCCCTCACGCCGAAAATAAGAGTGCGGCTCGACCTTGATCGTGACCAACAAATCTCCCGCCGCTCCGCCGCCTCGACCGGGATGTCCTTGTCCGGCCAGTCGGATCACGCTGCCAGTGGAGACTCCGGGCGGAATCTTGATGGTCAGCCGTTCGATCTGTCCGCCATTGTCCATTTGGACTTCGTGCGAGCCTCCCTCAGCCGCCACGACGAAGGGGATTTCAATCTCCGCTTCGATGTTCGCACCCTGAGCGGCTCGACTGCGGCGTTTGGACTGACTCCCAAACGGAGCCCCGGCCGCGCCTCCGCCTCCGCCTCCGCCGAACATGCCACCGAAGATGTCTCCCAGATCGACATTGCCGCTGCCGAAGACCTCGCTGAAGTCGATCGGCCCGCTGCCACCCGGTCCCGGTCGCCGCTGACCTGATTGAAACTGCGGTCCATTGGGACCGAACGTCGCTCCAAACTGATCGTACTGCTGCCGCTTCTGAGCATCGCCGAGCACATCCCAAGCTTCTTGCACCTGCTTGAACTTCTCGGAAGCGGCCGGATCGTTCGGCTTGCGGTCGGGATGGTTCTCGCGCGACAACTTTTTGTAAGCCTTACGGATCTCCTCCGGTGAGGCCGTCTTCTTCACTCCCAAAGTCGCGTAGTAATCCATCGCCATCGCTTTCGAGCTGCTCACCTGCATGGGGACACCGCGCGATGGTATCCGACCCCCGCCGCAGATTCGACGGAGAAAAAAGCGTTGGCGATTAAGTAACCCGAAGCGTCAGCGAGGGCGAGCGATCCACAGGATTCAGAAGCCGAAATTTGTCGCGTCTTCAAACGCTCGCCCTCGCTGACGCTTCGGGTTACTTAACTCCGGCCATTCGCTTTACAGCGCGTCCATGCCCAGCCCCGCTCGCTGGCAGCCGTTGCCAATCTCGATCACGGAACCATGCAGGTCGTGAGCGGCCGGAAGCAACGACAGGACGATCGCCTGAGCGACTCGTTCCGGCGTCTGAAATTCGCGATCGGGAAATCGGTTGCGAATCGCCGCCTCGCGGATCGGGTCAATCACCCCTTTGTTCTGGGCCGAGAGCACGAAGCCCGGCTCCCAACCGAGAACACGCATCGTGGGCCAATTCTTGGACGCTTCAATGACCATGAACTCGACCCACTCACGGAGCGCGGCCTTCGAAGCGCGATAGGCGAACACGCGGCTGAGATCGAGCGTGTAGGACATCGAGCAGATCGCTCCCAGCCGCGGCCGATGGGAGCGATTCATCACGCCCGACTTCAGCAGCCGCCGCGCGAATTCCACCGGACCCATGAAATTCAATCGCACAGTCCGCTCAAACAACTCGCAAGGAAAGTCGTGAAAGGATTCGGTCGGCCCCACGCCCTTGACGACCCCGCCGCCGACCAGTGCCACGATATCCAACGGCCGCCCCGCGAGCTGCCGCACGATTCTTTCCATTGCGGGATCAAACGAATCCGCATTCGTGAAATCGCAGACCGACCCGCCGAGCCAATGTCCCCAACGCCCAGCAAGTGCCGACTCCGTCGCCGTCAGACCACTTTCTGAAATCGATGTGCCGATCACATCGCAACCATGTTCCGCCAATCGCTTGCAGAGCTCGGTCCCAATCTGGCCATCGCATCCCGCCACGACGGCCGTGCAATCCTGCAAGCTGTATCCCAAGTCGGTCAAAACCTGCGCACGCAAATCGAGAGGCAACGCTGAAAGTGACATGAGTCCTCCTCCTGCGAGAAAAAAACCATCCCAGCGATCCGAGCGGGCACCAGTGCGAAGGCTCGTCGCGAGGTGAATCGAAGGCACAACCACGGAGGAGGAACTGAGCTGACGCGGTTGTCAGAATCCCTTCCGCCGCGACGACGGAACATGTCGCTCATTTCGCCGATTGTGGAAAGACCACTCTCCGGGACACGGGCACAATCCGGCGGTAACGCGCCAAATCGAACGGCCACTCGACAAGCCCGCCGCTCGACAAGCCCGCCGCTCGACAAGCCACAGTGCCGAGCCAGTGTCACGAACGAGAAGTGTCGATTTTCTCCAGCACATTCAAGCGACGGTGTCGCTCAATGCGTCTGCCAAGTGACGCTTCATCCAGGACAATCTCAAGAGGCATTGTTCCGCGAGCTTGGTGAAATGGGTCGCCGAGCAGGAAGCAATCAAAGCCAAGGACTTGGGAAAGAAGCAGTGCTCGTGACGGAGTGGTTGCTTCAAGGACTGAAAACCGGCTCGCTCGCCTGCGTCATCGGTCATTTCCGGTTGGGATACAGCGGCTGGCCGCTCCAACCGAGCTTGCGTTGCAGGGTCGTGTAGTAGCTGCGGCCCGGCAGCTTCGCGAGCTTGAACGTCACCGGAGCGCGGCGAATCTCGACTGTGTCCCCCGCCTGCATCTCACAGCGGTACTGGCCATCAATGACGAGCAACGCCTCTTTGCAAGACTCGGCCAGCTTCAGCGAGTAAATGCCATCGGCCGAATCGACCAACGGGCGATTGGTCAGCGTGTGTGGGCAAATCGGCGTGATGACGAACGCCTGCAAGTTTTGACGCAGCATCGGACCACCGGCACTCAGGCTGTGTCCCGTCGAGCCGACTGGCGTGCTGATGATGAGTCCATCGCAACTGTAAGCCGTGACCGATTCCCCATTGATCGACAAGCGAGCCTCGATCATCTGCAAGGGACTCGCCGCGCTGATGATCGCCTCGTTGAGTCCCAGATACCTTTCGACTGACCCGTCGGCATGATGCAGCACGCATTCAAACATTAAGTGCTCGACGACGCGAAACTCGCGCTGCACCAATCGCGAGAACATCTCACGGAATTCGTCCGGCGAGAGATCGGTGAGAAAGCCCAAACGGCCAAGATTGATTCCCAGAACCGGCCGCTGACGCCGGCCAAGCTGATGGCACGCGCGGAGGATCGACCCGTCTCCGCCAAGCACCAGCACGAGATCCGTTTCAACCTCGTCGAGCGGAACCGCCTCGGATTCCACATGGGCGACGACCTGCACGCCCGGCTGCAAACGGAGGAATTCAACGAGTTCATTGCCGGCACGTTGGAGTCGTTCAACGTCGCCGCGAACCAGCACGATCAGTCGGAGAGGTGAGTTATTCATGGACTCAGAATAAGCGGCGTCTCAAAAGAACGATAGCACGCCAGAGTCTTGCCCCTTCCGATTCATTGGCACAGCAGGGAATCGTCGTCAGGAACATTGAGAACAGGAAAATGAAAAAGCTGCGAGAGAAAGTTTTACGAGTTGACCCTTTGTCGAAAATCTGGGACAAGCCCGCCCCCCTCCGGCTGGTCTCGGACGACTGGCCACTCTTCCCCTCTTGTTTCTGTCTTTGCCAAGGTTGGCAATATGCGTGGATCCCTTCGAGTCTCGCGTCGCTGCGGAGCGTGTGCCGTGGGTCAGGCGTTGTGTTTGAGCTGGCTCTCTTTGAGCTGGCTCTGCTTGGCTGGCTGCGCCAATGTCGTGGAGACGCGCAGCATCGCGCTCTTCACGAAGGCGATGGAAAGCCGAGATTTAGAACAGCTCAAGCAGGCCACCTCGACGCAGTTCGAGGAGATGGCCTTGCGGAAGGACGACGCGCTCGAAGATCTCGACCTGCTGCGGTTGCCAACCGGCGAATTGAAAATCGACAAGGTGGAAGAGATCTCGCCGACGGTGAAGCGCGTCACAGTCCTGGTCGGAGAAGCGAAGCAGAAGCTCAAGTACCAATTGAAACTGGACGGGCCGAGCAAGAAGTGGGTGGTGGATGACATCTATCTCAAACAGAAACATGACGGCGTCACCGCGACGAAATCGGTGACCGAGCAGATGGACCTGTTGCTGTCGGTTCGCGAGTTTCTCACGGCTTGGAAGATGGGCAATCGCGACGAAGTGCTCCGTTCCGTGACTCCCGATTTCGCCGCCGCGTTGCAGCCGTTGCCGCAAGCGTATCTGCTCCGTTTGACTCAGCAGGTGGTCGGCAAGCAGAAGACGGGCAACAAGCTCCATCCGCGAGCACAGCTCGATGAGAACACGGCTCACGTCCGCTTGCCGATTGCGGTCGGCGAATTGTGGCTGACGGCGAAACGGCTCGACGGCAATTGGCTGATCGATGAAGTCGAAGTCAACTCTCGGGACGAGTCGGAAGCGGTCCCCTCGACGCGGCAACTGGCGCAAGTCACTCGCGCGGCGACGGCGTTCCTGGCCGCGTATCGCGAGGGCAACAAGACAGAACTGCAAATGCTCTGCGCCCCCAAGTTCTTTAGCGGCAGCTTGGCTCCCGCGAATCTTTCGCAAGTGCCGCTCCCCAGCGGCGACGTGCCCCCCGACAGCGTTCAGGTGCATGTCGCCTGGCAAGCAAACTCGACCAACGATCCGCAATTACAGCAACTGCAAGGGAAGCATTCGGACTTCGTCATTGAGGGACCGAATGAGGTCATCAAGCTCAGCCTCATCCGCGAAGAGGGTGATGATGCCAACCACTCCGCGAAGTATCTGGTCGAAGACGTGACGCTGTACGAACTCGAAAGCCGGCAAGAGAAGCGGCTCTCCGCGCTGTTCACGGCTCAGGCGTTGGTGCAGATCTATGCGGAGGCCCTGGCCTCACGCGATCTGGAAGTCCTGTATCACAACGCCTCGCCCGATTTCGTCCGCCGCGTCTGGACGCGAATGCACGCGGGAACCTTGCAAGAGATGCCGTTGACCGAAATCGAAGACGTGGCTCCGAAAGTCCAATCGACGGTCTTCGCCGGATCGCTGACGGAAGTCACGGTCACGCAAGGTTCGCGAGCCTTGACCTATGTTCTACAAGATCGGCAAGGCACGCTGTTGGTCGATGACGTGCTGCTGCCGACGCTCGGCCGGCCCAGTTCGTTGAAGTCCACGCTGGAACTCATGCTGCCGGTGTTGGACTTCGCCGCCAGCCTGCGACTGGCACAGCTCGACCTGCTGAAGAGTCACTCGTCACGCGACTTCAATCGGCTCGTCTGGCAACAGACACCCAAGCTCCCCAGCCTGGGCCAAGACGTTGTCCAACACTTGCACACGCCGCTGGTCTCCATCGAGCAAACGGAAGACCACGCGAAGATCGTGCTGGGGGATGACAAGTTCGGAGCACATGTGACCCTGGTCCGCGAGTCGGGGAAATTCGTCGTCGATGATGTGCTGCTGATCTCCGGCACGATGCCCCGCGATCAAGTCGATCTGAAGCGAGTGCTCCGCGCTCACATCGCCACGTTCGGCGTCGGCAAACAAGGCCGCGACGAAATTCTGCCGGCGAGCAAATCAGCCGGAACGCGCTAGCGTCCGGTTCGATGGTCGTCAGATATCCCGAACCGGACGCTAGCGCGTTCCGGCTGATTTGGTTGCGGCCAAAGGCTGCCTTATGAGACGAATCACAATGAATTGCTGTCCGACCTCCGTGCTCCGGCACTGCCATCCGTGCGACCAACTTAAAAAGGAGGATCG
>JBJXEX010000291.1:0-8394 GCA_046156195.1 Planctomycetaceae bacterium
CGTTCATTCCGAGCGCGGGGAACGGCATCTTCAATGCGACGCCGACGAACACAGTGCCGGTGGGGTTCTCGCCGCTGCCGGGAGCGATCGTGAATGGCAACTTGGTGCTGCCCAATCCGGGCGGGAATAGCCTGGGGTTCCTCTCGTTGTCGGCGGCCTTGTTTGGAAGTGCTCAGCCGCCGATTTCTTTCGCGGCTGGCGAGTTCGATCGCCCAATCGGCATTGATGGGAGCACCGATCTCAACGGTGACGGCTTCTTCGATCTGTTGGTGGCCAACAACGGCAACGGTTCGATCTCGCTGTTGCTGGGAGGCAGCAACAGCTTTGACTTCTCCACGGCGTTCTTCCTCAACGAGATCACCAACGCCAGCGCGTTACAAGTGGCCGGCTTCGAGCTGTACGTCACCCAAGAAGGCCAAGAACTCTTCACGGTGTTCGATCTGGCCAACCTGCGACTCGAGAACAACGGTCCCATCCCCAGCTTCGAGGAGATTTCCGGCGAGGCCGCCGATTCGGTGGCCAGCACTAATCGACCAATTGGCGGACTCGGCCGATTTGCGCCGCTGCTCTTGGCGTTGTTCGGACAGTTTCCGTTGGAAGAAGGAGAGACTGGCGATGACGAGGGTCTCAGCAATGAACCTGCGAGTTGGCAATCGCTGGTGCTGATCGTCACTCAGGTGACTCAGCAGTTCGATCGTCTCAGCGAGGAGATTGGCAATCGTCTGTTGGTGTCGATGTTGGATAGTCTCAGCACGGACTGGGGCCTGCCCAAGCTGACCAACTCACAAGCCACGCAGTTGACCTTCGAGACATTGGTTTTGCCGCTCGGAGTTTTGACCGGGACGCAACCGGTGACTCAGTTGGTTCGCACTCTGCGTCGCCTGTGGCCTCAGCGGCCGAACGCGCCCGCGAACCGTCCCGCAGGTTCCTCGACACCGCCAGCGACCAAGACACCGGTCATCGTCCCGATGAAAGCTGTCCCCGCTCAGTCGTCGGCGATCCCCGAAAACTTCCGTAGCCGAAGTCGTGAGACTTCGGTTCGAACTCTCACGAGTCCGGCTACGTCGGGAACTTCCGCCGTTTCGACATCGCACGACAGCGAGGCAACAGAACTCACGAAGTACATGGCGCAGCTCGCGACGAATCCGACGGTGGCCAGCGAGCTATTCGATCGTCAGTCACTATCGTCGCCAGAGGTTTTGTTCGAGCCGATTGCCGACAACTTCGGAACGGAGGCCGCCGCCGGTTGGCCAGTGTTTGTTTGGAGCGCGCTGGTCTCGCCCGCGATGGCGGAACTTGGACCACGCCGGTTGAGGAATCGGCATTCTCAGAAGATGATTGTCGGGTAAGGAGGAGCGTTCGTCAGAAACGTATTTTCAGACCCAAGGGGGCGTGACTCGAAAGCCCAGGGCGCTAGCCCTGGGGACGTGTCGCGAAACAATCCTTGAAGGCCCAACGGGCCGTGACTCGTCGCTGTCTGTCGCTGGGTTACGGCCCGTTGGGCCTTGTCAATTTCGTAGATGTCCTTTTCCCAGGGCGTTGCCCTGGGCTATCGAGTCAGTCCCCGTTGGGGCCAAGTTCGGAAACAGCAGACATCGCCGTCGTGTTCGACATCATCGAAGATGATCCTTTGGCCGTGTATCCGGTGACGGCTTACGAAACCGAAGAGTAATGGAGGTCGTCAACATGTCAGAACGCATTCGCCGTCAGCAAAGGCTTACGCCTGAAGAGGTCGCTCGGCTCCGCGCGGTTCGGGCTGAGTTCAAGGACAAACCTACCCAAGCTACGCTCCTGCAATCGGGCGAGTATGCCGGCCCGATGAGTTTGGATGAGTACCTGAGTTGGCGGAAAAGCGCAGGTGAAGCACCACTGACGCGTCAACTGCAAGCCGCCATCGCCGCGACCGAGCAGTCGCTGTACTCGATTGCTCAGGGGAGTGGCATCGCGGCTCCAGTGCTCCAGCGGTTCGTCAATGGCGAACGCGGCATCACACTCGACACGGCCGGGAAACTCGCCGCGTATTTGGGACTGTCGTTATTGCCAGAGGCGCGCGGCAAGATGTAGGAACCGATCGTCTTCGCCATCCGGGCAAGCCGGATGGAGCCGAGTCAGAAGCCTGATGGAGCCAAGATCGGGGGCGACGCGATGATGGTGCTGAATCTCACGAACACTGCCAACTATGATTCGTGGCGCCCGCGGGCCGCGTGCGCCACCTTCTGAGAGAACTCCAAGCATGAACGACGATTTGCTGACGACGACCGAAGCGACCCCGCTCTCTCAAACGGCGGCCCCGTTGTCTGAAACGGCGGACACGGAGCGACTGGGGACGATCGAACAGACGATGATCGAGCCGGCCTCGATCGCGAGTGAGCGGTCCCAAGCGCCCTCAACGACGGCGTCGATTGAAGACCACATTTCGATTTCGGAACTCCGTTATCCCGTGCCGGAACCGGTCGTCGGTGCGCAGTTCGGCCGGTATCGGATCGAGTGCGAACTGGGGCGCGGTGGCATGGGGGCGGTGTACCGCGCGTTCGACACGCACTTGCAGCGGACGGTGGCGCTCAAGGTGCCGTTCTTCAAAAAGAAGCATTCGGAAGAAATCGTCAAGCGGTTCTTGCGCGAAGCGCGCGCGGTGGCTCGGTTGTCGCATCCGCATCTTTGCCGAGTCTTCGATGTCGGACTGATCGACGGCACTTTGTTTCTGACGATGGAGTTTGTCGAAGGACAATCGCTGGACGAACGCGCGAAAACAGGAGCGCTGTCGGAAGCGGAGGTCGTCCCGGTGATGCGACAGGTGGCGCTCGCGCTGCAAGAGGCTCATGATTGCGGGATCATTCATCGTGATATGAAGCCGGCAAACATCATGCTCAATGCGAAGGGCCAAGCGGTCGTCATGGACTTTGGTTTGGCTCGGCAAGTGGACCACGAGGAGAACGACCTCACGAAAGACGGTGCGATGTTGGGGACTCCGTCCTACATGTCGCCGGAACAGGTTCGAGGGAAGATTCGCGAGATCGGCCCCGCGACGGATATCTACAGCCTGGGCGTGGTGCTGTACCGGTTGCTGACGGGGCGATGTCCGTTCGAGGGGGCGTTCACGGCGATTCTGGCGGCGATCCCCACGGAAACGCCGTCCGCTCCGCGCGATCTTTGCGGAACGGTCTCTCCGGCCATCGAAGCGATCTGCTTGAAGGCGATGGCGAAGAATCCCGCGGATCGTTTCGCGTCGGCGGCGGAGATGGCGGCGGCTCTGGATCAAGCGTTGCAAGAAAGCTCACGAATCGAAGCGACCTGTTTAACCGCCACGCCATCGGCGTGCGCGCCCAGTGCTATCGAGCGAGGAAACGCTCAAGTTGATGCTCACGCTGATGACCACGCTCGCGCCCACGCCGTTGGCGTTGGGGTTAAACAATCTGCCCCCTCGCTGACGAAACGCTTGCGTGTGATCAGCGGTGTTGTCGCGGTGGCGAGCGTGGTGCTGATCGCAGCGTGGTGGAATCGTGGTGAGAGTCCTCGGCCCGATGCCGATGTGGCGACTCAACCGCCGGCAGTGGGGCCGTCCGTTGCGACGAATGACAAACCCCTCGTCAATAAAGCCAAGTCAGTGAAAGCCAAGATCGACCAAGCCAAGCTCGACAGAGCGAAGAGTGGTGACACCATCGACTCTTTCAAACCCGGTTCCAAGCTCTCCGTCGCCGAGAAGCCGAACGGGAAACTCGGCATCGCCGATCCGATCTTGGAGACTCATCTCCAACGAGCACAGCAGGCCGTTGGCTACGAGGTCTTGAGTCAGAAATCTTTGCCGCTGCACGCTCACGACAAACTGCAATTTCATGTGACGCTGAATGCCGCGAGTTACGTTTACCTCTACTTGATCGACACGAACGGAATGCCCACGCGACTTTGGCCCTCGACACTCGCCGAGCTTGAGCAGCAGAAGCCGGTGACCGAACTCTGGGCACCGCCGCTCGCGGAGGTGGGACAGAAGCAGAAGATGTATTTCTTGGATGATCTGCACGGCCACGAAACGGTGTTGGTCGCGACCTCTCAGCAGCCGTTGAGCCAAGCGGATCTGCAATCGGTCGAGTCGATCCGGTTGAATCTGGCGCTCGCGAAGGGAGACCAACCGAAGCTGATCTCGTTCCGCCGAGAGGAACGCGAACGGGGCATCGGCGGCATCGTCGAGACTGAGAAATCACTGTCCGTCGAAATCGACCGGTTCACCGAGCGTCTCGGCCGAGTCTTCGATGGCTATACCGGAATTGTCTTTCCTCACGAATAAAGCTCCGAATCTCGGAAGTCTGGCGACTTCCGCTACCCAACTGAGGAGACGATTTCCATGCGCCTGCCTGAGAATTCGACGTGTGGTCGGTGGTTGCCTTTGATCCTGACGGTAGGGAGTTGGGTATTGATCGGCCTCGCGCACTCGGTGGCGTCTGCTCAAAATGCCAAGAGCGATCTCACGCGCGCGGAGGTTTTGTATCGGGACGGTGCGTGGAGCGAAGCGGCGCAGCTCTTCTTGCGAGTCAAAGACGAGACGCCCCAAGTGGTGACTCCCGACGTGGAACGTCGGCGGCGATTGTGCCTCACACGGCTCGTGGAGATTCATCGGCGATTGGGAAACTACAAAGAGGCGTTGTTGTTCGCTCTGGATGAACGCGAGCAGCAGCGAGTGCTGCGTGGTCCCGATGCGCAAGACGAGTCGCAACGCAACGCACTGGTCATTGCCGAATGCCACGCGGCACTCACGGACTATGCCGCAGCGGATGCCGTGTTGCAGGATTTGCTCAAGGGCCGCTTGGGCACCGTGAAGAGCTTTCCCAAGTTCCAAGCACTCGTCGATTTGGCGGTGCTCGACCAGTTGCGAGACCGAGCCGCTGACTCCGCCGCACATTGGCGCGAGGCGAATTCGCTCGGCCGAGAATTGTGGTCTCGATTCCGAACCTCACTCCCGCCGGAGTCTGCCACGAACCTCTTGCAACGCTTGGTGGAATGCCAAGAGGCTCTGAATGACGAGGCTGCCGTTGGCCAGTTCTTTGCCATTCTGTTGGACGACAAATCGGAGGTTCGATCCGGCGCGCCATCGCGCACCGTGCGACTCTTCTTGGAACTGGGGACACGAGCCGCCTTGCGCGGGGACGTCCCTCACGCGAAAGCTCATCTCCGCGAAGCTCTGCGGCGATCGCCTGACGACAAGCCTTCGCGGCAACGAGCACACGCGCATCAGTTGCTCGCTCAACTGCTGTTGAAACATGGAGAGAAGGACTCAGCTCGCGCGGAGCAAGGTCTGGCCGCCGATCAGTTGGAGCAGTTGCTCAAAGATCCGCAGGCCACACCCACGACGCAACTCGCGGACCTCAAGCAACTGCGCGGTTTGTATTTGAACTTGGACCGAGTTTCCGAAGCGGCGGCTGTCGGCGAACGACTGTTGGCCCGCCAATCGGCCGAACTGGGAGCCGATCATCCGCAGGTGATCGAATCGCGAGCCTTGATCGGCAGCCTGTACGGTTCGCTGGGTGAAGATGCGAAGGCGCGGCGTCTGCTGACTCAGACTGTCGAGACCTTGCGTCAGCCGGGACGCTCACCCATCGACTTAGCGCGGGCGCTCAATAATCTCGGCGCGGTCGAACGGAGCATCGGCGAATTTGCCGAGGCTGGCCGGTGCTTCAAAGAGGCGCTCGCGCTGCGCGAGCAACATCTGCCCGCCGATCATCTGGACTTGGCGACTTCGTACAACAATCTCGCCAACGTCTACCTCGCGCAGGCGAAGTTCACGGACGCGATCGAGCTTTACATCAAGGTGCATGACCGATGCGTGCAGCTTGGTCAGCGAGCGGATGGGTTGCGGAGCGTCACCTTGCTGAACCTGGCGATGTCCTACAAATCGCAAGGCCAATGGGAACTGGCCGCCAAGTATTGCCAGCGGTCTTTGGAACTGCTGGAAGAGTTCGAAGGTCGGGACACGATTTCGGCGGTCGGTCATTACAACGCGATGGCCACGCTGGTCCGCAGTCAGGGGCGGTTGGCCGAGGCCTATTCGTGGGCTCAAAAGACGCTGACAGTTTGCGCGGCTCATCCGCAGAATCCACGAGCGGCAGCCGCCGTTGCCGGTGCTCGAATTCAAATGGGCATGATCGCCTGCCTCGCACAGGATTACGGCCGCGCGGCCGAGCATTGGCAGAAAGCTCTGCAACTTCACCACGAGCATCAACAGACGGCTCAGATTCCCGGCACCTTGAATCTGCTCGGCGTGCTGGCGTTTCAGCAGCAGAACTATGACGAGGCTCAGCAGTATTTGGAGAAGGCGGATCTCGCACTGAACGACTTCGAGAGCACTCCTCAAGACCGCTACAACACTCTGTGCAACTTGGCTGCGGTCTATCATCACAACAAACGGACGCCCGAAGCGATCGCTCGGTTGCAGCAGGCGATCGCGATCCCCGAAACGATTCGGTTGGAGACATTCGGCGAGGCGGAGTTGGGACGTGCGAAGTTCTTGGCTCAATTCGCGTCGGCCTATGAGATGCTCGTGCAATGGCATCTGGAAGCGGATGATCTGAACGCGGCGTTTCTCGCGGCGGAACAAAGCCGCAATCGCACGTTTCTGGATCAGCTCAATCTCGCGGGGGTCGATCTGCTTTCGACGCTGCGCGAAGAGTCGAAGGGACGCGAACGAGAGCAGCGAGTCGAATTGCATCGTCTGCGACAACAGGCTCGACGATTGGCCGAACAACGGGACTCGACCGCCGTCACCGAGGCCATGAAGAAAGTGCGCGACGCCGAAGCGGCCTACGCGCAGCTCTTCAACGAACTCCGAGATTCCAGTCCGGTCTATCGGCGATTGCTGACTCAGGACAAAAAGCTCGCCAGCTTGGACGAGCTGCGAGAATCGCTGGGGCCAGACACGCTCTGCTTGTTCTACTTCCTCGGCAGTCAACGCAGCGATGTGTTGGTCTTCGGGAGCGACCCGCAACCGGCGATTCGTCTCTCACTGGAAGTGACCGCCGCTCAGGCCAAGCAGTTGCCTGCGCTCCCTTGGTTGCGCGGAAGCAAGACGGAACTCGCTCAGCGCGGTATCGGCGGCATCCAAGAGACCGAGAAGGGACCACTCGTCGAAACCGAGGCGGATGTGCCGAAGGTCAACGCCGGCGCGGTCACTCGGCGACAAGTCGCGGAGTTGGTGACGTGGTATCGCCAAGCATTGTCGCAGCGCCGCTTTGACTCGGAGCGAGGCGTCGGCGGCGTTGTCGAGACGTCGAAAGGAGAGAAGGTCGCCGATAACGCCTTCACGACATTGACCGACATCCTGTTTCCGTTGGAGGTGCGTCGCGAGATTCAACGTCGCCGCCCGAAGACGATCGTCCTGATTCCCGATGGCGCGTTGCACAACTTGCCGTTTGAAGCCCTGTTGGTTTCCGCCGGCCAAGAGCCGCGCTTCGTGCTGGATGACTTCCCGCCGATTGCTTATGCCCCCTCGGCCAACATCCTGGCCAACCTGCGACGCCGCCCCGCTGTCCCCACGGAAAACTTGCGGCGACTGCTCACCGTCGGCCCGCAATACGGCCGCCCTTCGGCGACCGTCGCGACGACGATCCCGGAAAAGCCGACAACGAATGTCGCGGAGGCCAAGGTCGCTGACAGTTCAACTCTCCTCGCCCAAGTGGAACTGACGCGAGACTTGTTCGAGGGCATGATTGGACCGCTGCCAGAATTGAAGGGTGCCAGACGAGAATGCGAACGGTTGGAAAGCTCGTTCAAGCAGCGCGGTCTGGACGTGCTCCGGTTGTTGGAAACCGACGCGACCGAATCGCGATTCACCGAAGTGGTCGGCGGCTGCGGACTGATTCACCTCGCCGCGCACGGCTTGGTCGATGAGCGTTATGGCAATCTCTTCGGTGCAATCGCGTTGTCCCCTTCCGCGAATGAGCAACTCGGCGACGCGGATGACGGTCTGCTGTCGTATCGCGAGATTCTCAAACTGCCGCTGAACCGCTGCGAGTTGGCTGTCTTGAGCGCCTGCCAAACCAACGTCGGCCCGAACCGCCCACTGGAAGCCGGCTCGACCTTGGCTCAAGCGTTTCTCGCCGCCGGAGCACGCCGCGTCGTCGCCAGCCAATGGAGTGTCTCGGATGCTTCAACGTCCGAACTGGTCACCACGTTCCTGGAATCTATCGCGAACTCATTACAGGACTCGCACGCTCCGAGCTTCGCGTCCGCATTGCATCAGGCCAAGCAACAAATCCGCCGCGACAAACGCTGGGCCGCTCCGTACTACTGGGCACCGTTCATCCTGCTCGGCCCCAACGAATGAGGTACTCGCTCGAAGTGATTTCAAAACCGTACCGCGACCGTCAGGGAGCGGCCCGCGATGTCGCAACAGGCCGCTCCCTGACG
>JBJXEX010000300.1:0-6144 GCA_046156195.1 Planctomycetaceae bacterium
GGGCAATCTTCCCCCAGAAGACTGCCCGCGGATGGCAAAGCCGAACCGCGGATGAAGGACAACAATGACGGGCAACTTCAACGAACAATTCTTCACGGTGCGCAAACCAAGACAGAATTTGGCGACGCCGCCCCGCTCGCCCAATGATTTCACGCCCCCATGAACCACGAGGCTTCCCATGATTTCCCGTTGCTTGGTGGACTTCGCGATCATCCTTTTCCTGCTGACGACGGCAACCGTGTCGGCTCAGGACGACTCGCCGAATCCCGGCTCGAATCCGAACCTCCCGACCAAGACGCTCGGCGGTCGCGAATTTTGGGGAGACGTCGTCCACTTTCACGGTTGGCGCATCCAACAGAACGTCCTCACCGAGCATTTCCGACTGATCGACGGCGACGACGTGCGACATGCCTGGGGAACGCGTGAGCAATGTCAGAACAAGCTCGATGAGATCAAGCGCGAGAAGAAACTCCCAAAGATGTCCGGCGAGGGAGTCCTGTTGGTTCACGGCATCACACGCTCGTCCAAGTCGATGGCCGCCTATCGCGAACCGCTGGAGAAGGCCGGCTTGCAGGTCTTCCCCTTCGACTATCCCAGCACGCGAGTCGATATCAACGCCTCGGCCGAGTACCTGCATCAAGTCATCGAGTCGCTCGAAGGGATCGAGCGGCTGCACATCGTCGCGCACAGCATGGGCGGAGTCGTCGCTCGCGCTTACCGAGCCAAGCATCACGACGAACGACTGACTCGGTTGGTCTTAGTCGGCTCGCCCCAAAAGGGTGCGGAGTTGGCCGATCTGGCGCGCGACAAAGCCAACTTGATTTTCAAACCGATTCTCGGACCTGCCGGGCAGCAGCTCATTTCCGATCAAGCTGGCTTCCTCGCCAAACTGCCGGTCCCCGATGTCGAGTTCGCCGTGATCGCCGGAGGTCGTCCTCCCGACGGACTCAATCCACTGATCCCCGGCGACGACGACGGCCTGGTTAGCGTCGCCAGCACGCGCTTGAGCGGAGCCGCCGATTACTTGTACGTCGAATCGCTGCACCTCGCCCTGAACCGCAACGCGACCGCACACGCCGCAACGGTTCGCTTTCTGAAAACCGGCAAGCTCCGTGACGAGGGGGACACGCAGCCGATCAAATGAGTCCGGCGAATCGCTCTTCTGTGAGTTTCACTCATGGCCTAGACTCCCGCCCCCTTGCGTAGCACAGGCGGCTCGCCTGTGCTCTTCCCTGATGAAGCAGACCAAGAAACGGCACAGGCGAGCCGCCCGTGCTACGGCTCAGCCAAAGGATTGGCGATGTACAAGCTGTTGCTTTGCGTGCGGTATTTGCGAACGCGGTTTATCGCGCTCGCCAGCATCATCAGCGTGATGCTGGGTGTGGCCACGATGATTGTGGTCAACAGCGTCATGTCCGGCTTCGGGACCGAGATGCGGAACCGCATTCACGCGATCCTCTCCGACGTGGTCGTCGAGACCAACAGTCTTAACGGAGTCCACGATTCCGAACGCTGGATGCAAATCATCCGCGAGGTCGGAGGCGACGACATCGACTCGATGGCCGCGATGGTCGAAATCTACGGCATGATGACCTACGACTATCGCGGGCAGTCGGTGATGAAGACCGTGCAGCTCGTCGGCATCGACCCCATGACGCGAGCCAAGGTCAGCCCCGACGTTGGAATGTTTCAAACCAGTCTCGACAGCTACCAGTCGATCAAGGAGCACGGCCAAGTCGTTCGCGAACCGCTCCGTCTGCCGGTCGAACCCCCGAGTTGGAATCTGACCGCCGAAGCGATGGAGTACCGTCGGCACCACATCAAGCTGCAACAGGAATACATCGAGAAGCGAAAGTGGGAACAAGGCCGCACGCAACCAGAAGCAGAAGCCAGTGACGACGACGCCCCGACGGCGGCCGAGAACCCGTTCGCCGATCCGGTTCCCAGCACCGCTCTGACGGACAAAACTCCCGACTTCTCGACGGGCCATCAAACAGTCGTCGAGGCCGATCCTGCCGCTCCCCAGCCAGCGCGGTTGTATTGCGGCGCGGGGCTGATCGAGTTCGTCTATTACGACGAAGAGACCAAGCAGTCGAAGGTCATGCGCATTGTCCGCCCCGGCGATGATGTGATGATCAGCACCATTTCGGCCGGACGCCCGGAGCCTGTCCGCTTTCATGCGACGGTCGTGGATGTCTTCAAAAGCGGCATGAGCGAGTACGACAGCAACCTCGTCTTCTGCAACTTGGAAGAGCTGCAAAAAGTCCGCGGCATGATCGACCCGGAGACCAAGGACGGCGCGATCACGTCGATTCAAATCAAACTGAAAAACTACGATCGCTCGGCCGAAGTCGTGCGTCGCCTGCAAGCCGCGTTGCCACCCGGCCTGTTCTCCGTCCGTACTTGGGAACAGAAGCAAGGCCCGTTGCTCGCCGCCGTCGAGATCGAAAAAGCGATCCTCAACGTGCTGCTGTTCCTGATCATCACCGTCGCCGGCTTCGGCATCTTGGCGATCTTCTACATGATCGTCGTCGAGAAGACGCGAGACATCGGCATCCTCAAAGCCCTCGGAGCCAGCTCACGCGGCGTGATGACGATCTTCCTGTCGTATGGACTGGCTCTGGGAGTGGTCGGCAGCGGAGTCGGTGTCGCGATCGGACTGCTCTTCGTGCATTACATCGACGAGATCGAACATGGGCTGTCGCAACTGACCGGCCGCAAAATCTTCGATGAGACGATTTATTACTTCCCCAACATCCCGACCGACGTCAGCCCCGTGATGGTCGTCTGGGTGGCGCTCGCCGCCGTCACGATCGCCGTCATGGCCAGCGTGCTACCCGCTCGCCGAGCCGCTCGGCTGCACCCCGTCGAAGCGCTGAGATACGAGTAACTAACCCGTCCAACTTCAACATCAGGTTTTGATGGGGAGATTTTGTCTTTCTCCGTGCTCCGGCCCTGCCATCCGTGCGGCAACTAACGGTGGTGAAGAATCGCAAAAGACGAGTTGCCGCACGGATGGCAGAGCCGGAGCACGGAGAAAGACGAACCTGGGAAAAATCCCCCGGCTGATCACTGCCGTCAAAACACGAAGTTGTTCTTGGACAGGTTCTTCGTGTGAATCGCCGCTTCGACATTGCTTGCATCGTGCGGTGTGTCCTCCATCCGAAAGCTCTCAATCATGCCCGAACTTCTCGCTCTCGAACCGACTCGACGACTCGTGCAACCCGCGTCCGTCGCTCCCGTGCATCTTTCGACGGTCGCGCTCGAAAAGTTCTATCGCAAAGGGGACCACAAGATCCCCGTGCTCCGCGGCGTCGAGATCAACATCCGGCGCGGTGAGTTCCTCTCCATTGTCGGCCAATCCGGCTCCGGCAAGAGCACGCTGCTGCATGTGATGGGCTTGCTCGATTCCCCCAGCGTCGGCGAGGTGCTGCTCGATGGGGATCGCATCGACGACCTTCCCGCCCAGACGCGCGACGAGCTGCGAAACCGCGTCTTCGGATTCGTCTTTCAGTTCTATCACCTGTTGCCGGAACTGAGCGTTCTCGAAAACGTGCTCGCGCCGCTGATGATTCGACACTCGATGTTCGGCTACTGGAAACGCCGACGCGAATTCCGAGCGGCGGCCGAAGAGATCCTCGAAAAGGTTGGCCTGACGCATCGGCTCAAGCACAAACCGAACGAGCTTTCCGGCGGCGAGATGCAACGCGCGGCGATTGCACGAGCACTCGTTGCCAAACCAGAAATCCTGCTGGCCGACGAGCCGACCGGAAACCTCGACGCGGGCACCGGCCAAGAAATCCTCGGCCTGCTCCGCAATCTCAACGAGCAAGAAGGACTGACCATCGTGATGGTCACGCACGACGAAAACCTCGCCCGTTCCGCGCATCGACTCGTCCGCCTGACCGAAGGACGCCTCGAAGTTTTGAACGATGCGGTGTGAGGCGAGAGGCGGAGATGGAAAATGGAAAAATGGAAGATGGAAGATGGAAGATGAAAAATGGCTTCGCCACCATTTCTCATTTCTCATTTCTCATTTCTCATTTCTCATTTCTCATTTCTCATTTCTCATTTCTCATTTCTCATTTCTCATTTCTCATTTTCCATTTCTCATTTTCCATTTCTCATTTTCCATTTTCCATTTCTCATTTTCCATTTTCCATTTTCCATTTTCCATCTCTGAACTCGTTGACCGCCCCTCATTCGCAACCGCTCGCTCAAAGACCTTTCCGCATGACGCTCTTCAACCACACCGACGCGATCCAACTCGTCACCGATCTCATCGCCATTCCCGGCAAGAGCACCCAAGAAGGTCGGGTGATTCAGTTTCTTCGCGACGCGCTGAGCCATGCGGGAGTCTCTGATAGCCAAGTGCTTCTCGATGACGCGAACCAGCGCAGCTCGGCCGGGGGCGAGGTTGGTAACTTGATCGTGAAGCTCCCCGGCACGAAGCGCGGGCCGCGACGACTGCTGATGGCTCACGTCGATACCGTCCCGCTGGCCGTCGGAGCGAAACCCATTCGCGAAGGCGAGATCATCAAGTCCGCCGACCCGAACACCGCGCTCGGCGGCGATGACCGCGCCGGCGCGGCGGTGCTCCTCAATACTCTGCTGACGATTCTGAAACAGAAGCTGCCGCATCCACCGCTGACATTCTTCTGGCCCGTGCAAGAAGAGATCGGTCTGTTGGGAGCACGTCATGTCCAACCTCGCTCGCTGGGGAATCCGAAGCTCTGCTTCAACTGGGATGGCGGCGCGGCTCACGCCGTGGCGATCGGAGCGACCGGAGCCTACGACCTCAACATCGACGTCTTTGGGACTCCTGCTCACGCCGGCGCGCACCCCGAACAAGGGGCGAGTGCCATCGCGATGGCCAGCCTCGCCATCGCCGATCTGACCGCCAACGGCTGGCACGGGCTGATCGTCAAAGGCAAACAGAGAGGGACCAGCAACGTCGGCCTGATCACCGGCGGCGAAGCGACCAACGTCGTCACTCCTCATGTTCGAGTCCGCGCCGAAGCCCGCAGCCACGATCCCAAGTTTCGCCTCAAGATCGTGAAGGCGTTTCGAGACGCCTTCACCAAAGCCGTTCAACAAGTCCGCACCGACGCCGGACAACCCGGTCGCGCCGACTTCCGCTCGGAACTCAAATACGAATCGTTTCAACTCCCGCTGAACGAACCCTCCGTCGCTATTGCTTGCGATGCGATCCGCGCCGCTGGACTCGAACCGGAGACTCGCATCAGCAACGGCGGCCTTGATGCCAACTGGCTGACCGCTCACGGCCTGCCGACCGTCACGCTCGGCTGCGGCCAAGCCGGCATCCACACGACCGACGAAATCCTGCACCTCGGCAGCTACTTGAAAGCCTGCGAAATCGCGCTGCGACTTTCGGTTCTGTAGCACACGCGGCGAGCCTGTGAAAATTTGGTGCCGTGACCGTGAGCATGCAGCGATCGCTCAGGACTTCGTGCGACTTCACACGTCGAAGCCGCGTTCGCCAGCTTCTGCCCCTTTTTCCTCTATTTTTCTCGTTGGCTCTCACGAAATCAGCGAGTTGCTGCGCGGCGTTTCGCTGGCTTTCGCGTGCGCCCTGGCTTCCAGCCGTGATGAGGAATTTCAAGTTTGAGCTTGAGCAGTTTCGATAACGCGACACGCAAAACCGCTCCGCGATTGGGCAAGTCATGCTTGGCAGCGTACTGATCGACCGCGTCGAGCAGTTGGGTTTCTTCTGGAGCGACGACCATCTCCAACCGCGGTCGAGCCGGCAGTTTCTTGGGCGGAAACTCGGCCTCGATCTCTTCGCGAGCTTGGCGGAAGTCACGAAAATGTAGCGACCGTCAGGCGTGAAACCTCTGACAGCCAGCCGGCCGCTGGAATCACTGATGAGATTTTCGCTGGGATTCTTGACGACGTGTTCGACGTCGTCCGGCGTTAGATCGTGTTGAGCGACGTGCTCTTCATTGTCATCAGGCTCGTTACTCCAGAAGAAGTCAAACCAAGGCAACGTCGCGGTTCCGGGTGCGCGACGGGGTTTGCGCGTTGTCGTTGTTAGGCTAAAAGCCGTGCTGGAGGTCAAGAGGAAGTTCATTATTTACCAGGAGGCCAAGGATGGCACGCCGTCAGAACAATGTTTCGCCGGAA
>JBJXEX010000302.1:0-8041 GCA_046156195.1 Planctomycetaceae bacterium
GCGGCTCGCGTGCGTCACCGGCGATTCATTTACTGGCACGCGAGCCGCGTGCGCCACAGCGAACACGAACACGTCCTCTGGCCTGCTTGCCGGCAACACGCATTCCAGCAACGTCGTGAAGATCGCCTCGGCGGCAACCCCCTTCGCTCGCCATTCGGGTTCCAGCGTGTCCCACGTCGCGAGGAGGTCGTCGGCAAATGTGGCTGTTTGTGTGGCATTGTATTGTCCGTACTCCGGATGCTTTGACATGAACTCCGTCGTCGCTTCGGAAAGCGCCTGTTCGAGCGGGACCGCGTTGTTGAAAGTCATTCGCGGCTTCGGAGGCTTTGGCAGGTTCACGGTGTCGCGGAAGATCGCCAGCGACAGATCGGGCATCTCGGCGTTGAGCGTCAGACGGCAAAGATCGCGCGCACGATGCAACCGAGTGCTCGGCCAATTGGCGGACCAGATGAATCGTTGGCCCAACAACATCGGCACGGTTTCCTCGGCCGAGCGAGGACGCAGGACATCGACCGCCAATCTCGTCCACAGCTTGATAGCGAGTTCCTTGTCACCGGCCTTGTGAGCCAGTTCGCCACGCTCGCGCAGGATCGCCCATTGGAAACGCGGATCGAAGTGCAATGAAGCGGACTCGGTCGCGAGGTCCGCGAGTTCGTGGCCGAGTTGTTTGAGTTCGTCGCGAGCGAGGCATTCTCGGGCCACGAGCCACAAGCCGAGTTGCGGATGAGAGCCGGCCGGCGCAGTGCGCGAGTGTTCCGTTTTCAAATGTGACTTCGCGATCTCGACGAGTCGCGGCAACGCGGCGCGCTCGATAGAAGAATCGGGGGCGAAGAGTTCGGTCAGCGACGCGAGGATAGCGAGCGACAGGTCAGCTCGCCTTTCGGCTCGCCGGAGTTCGGTGGACCATTTGTCCCACAGGTCTTTGTCCTTCGCGGTCTCTTTCAGCAGCGATACGAACGGGCTGTCGAGCCGCAGGTTCGTCAGCGAATCGCCGGTGACGTGTGCGAGTAAGTCAATCGCCCCGCCTGACTCCGTGTCTCGCACGCGAGCCGCGTGCGCCACAATCTGCGGCAGCATCTCAGGCTTGATCGCGGCACGCGAGTTCGCGAAGCGGTGTTCGAGTTGTTCCAACCAAGTCCCGCCGTCGCTGTTGTTCGCGCTGGGCAGTTGCCAGCGCGTGATCATCGCTTGAGCCAACCGCGCGGCAACGTAAGGTTGATTGATCTCAGCGGTGATCTTCGCCGCCTCGACGAACAGCGGACTGCCCGCTTGCCGAGCCAGCTCGGCCGGATCGTCCAGTCCCGCCAGCATCCGGTTGACGATCCGCACCGCCAGTTGTTGCATCGCCGGTTCTTTGCCAAACACGCGACATTCTTCGAGAGCCAATTCGGGAGTCGTCAACTCGTAGAACTCGGTCGCGGCGGCGAACTTGCCTGCGACTGCGAGATCGTGGCCGACACCGCTCATCAAGACCTTGAAGTTGACGGCAAGATCCGTGTCTTCATGGAAGACCTTGGAAAAGTCTTCGCGGTTGCGGAGCATCGCCTCGAACAGCGGCTTGGCCTTCTCAACTTCTCCTTGGCGTCGCAGATGGATCAGTCCCAAGGTCAGATTGCCGCCGTGCGTCCAATCGGGATGTGACTTCATCGCGGCGAGCGTGTGAGCCTCCAATTCGTCCAACTTGCCAATCTGCTTCGCGAGTTCGATGACATTGCGAGTCAGCAGATTGGCGGGCGATCCCGCAGACTTCCTGACGATGTCGACTCCATACCACGGGCCGACGTTCTTGAGCGACTCAGGTGGGACGGCCATGTCTCGCGCGAGCGGCCACAGCTCTTCTTGGTTCCAAACAGAACCGCTCAATTCCAGCAACTGCGAGGCCAGCATCGGGCGGAAGTCAGGAGCTTCGCGGAACGCTTTCTCGAACAGTTGGATGATGAGCTTGGCTCGAATCGGCGGGCCTTGCAGCCGGAAGACGATGCGACGGAAGAGTTCGATTCGTTGCTGATCGTTCACCGCGAGCTTCGATTTCAACACGATCGCCGCCAACGCATCGACGTGCCCGAGTTCCGACAGGATTTGTTCCGCCTCGAACAGCACTTGAGCGGTCGCGTTCGGGAGTCGTTCAATGGCAAACAAGAAGTGCGGCACCGCGAGTTCCGCTTTGCCTGCCGAGACCAACGCTCGCGCGAGCGTCAGCCGGAACTGCGGGTCGGGAGCCTCGCTGTCGGCCAGCCGCACGAGCAGTTTCGCGATTTTGTCGTTCGTAGGTTGGGACTCCGTCCCGACCCGCTTGGTCGGGACGGAGTCCCAACCTACTTTCGGCTGCTCCGCCCCATACAACTCCGCCAACTGTCCGAACAGTTTTAGCGATTGCGGCGAGCGATCGAATTGTTGCTCGGCCTGTTCGATGAGCGGCCCCAATCGTCCCTGTTGCCCCAACAGCGCGAGCGCCTTCGTGCGAGCCACCGAAGTGGTCGTGATGACTCGTGCCTGCTGCCCGCCGCCGAACGTCGCTTGTTGCGCACTGCCGATGAGCGTGTTGGCCGGCGAGGTGCGTCGCACGATTTGCTCGGCGATCTGACACGCCTCGTCGAACTGCTTGGCGTCGATGCGTTCCTGCATGGCCTGTTGCAGCACCGCGAGGTTGTTCCCCGCTCGCTGAGGCAACCGCTGCCGAATCGCCTCGGCCTGTTCGTGCAGCCCCAACCCCGACAACATGGCCGCCAGTTGCAACTCCTCCTGAGGCTCCAACCGCATCCCAAACAACCGCTCGGCCGCCACGCGCACCCGCTCCACCCGCCCCAACTTTCCCGCCAACTGCACCGCCCGCTGCTCAATTTCTTTGAGCTGCTGCCCATCTTTAGTTTCGATGCGATCAAGCAGATCGAGGGCTTCGTCGAATTTCTCCAGCTTGAGATGACACGACACGATGCTGAGCTTGAGCGCGGGTGACGCTTCATCGAACTCGAAGAGTTCTCGCATCGTCGCCAACGCATCGGTTTCCAATCGTGATTGGCGGGGCTTTCCCTCGGTGCTCCAACGGTCCCACGACTGCACACACGCAACGGAAAGTTTCCAGAGCAACTTTCGGCGAGGATCAACTCCCTTTTGATTCGCAGCGGCTTTCACATGGGTGAGCAGCATCTCTCGTTCGTCGGACGTTCGAGCCTGCGACCACGCTTGTCGCAAAACATGGATGACGCTGAAGTCTGCCATAGCCTCTGAAGAGGGAAAGTCGTCTCGAAGCGTGCGCGAGAGTTGTGGCGACAACCAAACGATCCCCAAATCAAAGGTGAAGGACGTAACTCTCCGGTCGATAGGACGTGCCGGTCCCGTGATGTGTCCTTGCCGCGTGGCGATCACACTGGCATCGCGCGGGGCCGCTGGTAATCCCGCGTCCGCAAACGCGGCGATGCTGGCATCGAGGATGCGCAGTGCGGTGGGATTCAAGATCGCTGGGGAGTTTGGTGCTGGCCGATCACAAATCATCAAGCGGGTCAGCCAAAATGCCGTGTTTTGCGGAGCACTGCGTTGCGATTTGGCACGACTCACCGGTGAGCCTGCAGCTTTCGACGAATTACGAAAGTTGACCCTCGGCAAAATACGGAGCGCCGATTCGAGATCGTCGTTGAGTGCGGCCTGCTGCATGAGCCAATTGAGAGCATCTGAGCTGTCGGCGATTTGCTCAAACTCTGCCAACAGAGTTCGTGCGGCTTGAGTTTGGTTGGCATAGATCAACTCGCGACACACCATCTCGATCAATGGGACGTCATTCCATTCCAGAGCGTCATCGCACCGCCACAAGTACCTCAATGCGGACACGAGCCGCTCGATCACTTCAGGTGGCAGTTTCTCATTGAATTCCAGTTTGTCCCAAGCCGCGAATGGCTGCGGGATCGGTCGTTGCCTCAAGCAGGAGAGCAGTATCCACTGAGCACCGGCATCATCGGGAGCGACCTTCACCAGCCGAATCGCGTTTGCCAATGTTGTTCCATGAGCTTCACCAGCCTGATCCGCATAGACCGCATCCCAGGCATCTCGCCGCTCAGCAGTTGAGCCACCTGTCCATTGGTCGCTCGATCGCCGCACCGGCTTTTGGTCTTTCAGTCGCCAGAAAAAGATCAACCTGCGAATCGTTCCATAATCTGATAGCGCCACCGAGGTCTTGAAGTCCTGACTCATGCGCTGCCGAATTTCTCTGACTCGCGCACCGATGCGGGTGGACTCCGTCCCATTGGGTTGGAGTTGTGGTGCCAACACGCTTGGCGTTTCGTCCGCCAACGCCCGCGCCATGAGGTCATCGAAAACGACGTGGGCATCGTCTTGCCGGCCCAGCTCGCGAAGCGCCATGCCTCGTCGAAAAAGGAACTCCCAGTTTGTCTCATCTCGATCTAACCAATGGTCAATCAACTTGCTGGCATGATCGAGGTTCTTTGCGCCTTTCGTATTGCGATCCAGAATCAATCGGTCGATCTCGCGCAGCACCTTGACTGGGTCGCGTTCGGATTCGAGCCAGCGGGTGGCGAGGGTGTCGGCATCCGCGTCGCGGCCGGCTCGACGGAGCAGCACGATCAGGTGCTCGTCAGCCTCGCGCTTGCGAGTCACTTCGGCCAACCGCTGTTGATGAGCGATCGCGCCTTCCAAATCCCCCGCCGTCTCGCACAACGACACCATCCGAGCCAGCAGCGCGGCGTCTCGCGGAGCCTGCGGCAACCACCGCTCCAACTCCCGCCGAGCCTGCTGTGTGTCCCCCGCTTGCTCGTGGACCTGAACCAACGCCAGCGACGCATCACGCCGCAACTTCGGCTCCGCCCGATAACGCTCCAACCGCTGCACCAACTTCGTGAACTCACCAGGAAAGACGGATAACTCGGCAAGCTTGCGGATGACTTCGATGCGGTCGTCTGACTTCGCGGTTTGCTCGAAGACACGCCAGAGGATCTCGCGGGCTTCATCGTTGGCATTGAGCGGCACGGCGCTAGCCGCCGGTAAATCGCGGCGCGGTCCTCCACCTTGACCGGCGGCTAGCGCCGTTCCGCTCAGTTGTCGCGGCCCGTCTTCCATCAATCGTTCGACCAACCTCAACGCCAACCGCTTGTCCGCGACGTTCTGCCGAGACGCTCGCCGCAGAATCTGCAACGCCTCGGCGTTCTGTCCGAACCGCAAACAAACATCGACGACAAACTCCGCGCTCTCCGGATTCCCCGGAGCCGCCGCGAGCAATTCCCGCCCCGCCTTCAACGCCTTCTCTTTGCGGCCAAGCTTCTGTTCGAGTTCCGCAATCGCACGAAACGCATCAATCCGGAACCGCCGATCAATTTTCAGCAGCCGTTCATAAAGCTCGACCGCCGAGAGCCACTGGCTGTCGAGCGTCAGCATCCTCGCCGCCGCTTGGATGAACACACCGTTGCGCGGCGCGAGTTCTACCGCCTTCCGCGCGGCCACGGTGGCTTCGCGCAGCTTGTCGGCCGCTTCGAGGTACTTCGCGAGACGGAAGAATTGAAAAGAGGGGGCGAGGGGGAGAGAGGGAGAGGGGGAGACGGACGTGGGCTTCTGAGATTTGTCTTTCTCCCCCTCTCCCTCTCTCCCTCTCTCCCCCTCGCGTCCAAGCAGCGCCTGCAACTCTTCAATCCGCTCGTTCAACATCTCCGACTCGCTGAGCACCTTGACCTCAACCTGCACGACTCGATCGAACGTCTCCGGCGTGTCGGCCAACGCGGCGGCTTCCGAGAGCGCGGACATCGCCGACGCAAACTGCTTCCACTTACGACGCAGCTCGGCCTGCTGAAACCGCAGTTCGAGCGACTTGCGATCCAGTTCACACGCCGCGTCAATCGTCGTCAGCGTCTCATCGCGATAGCCGAACCGAGACAACACATCCGCCAGTTGCGCGAGATTGTTCGCGTTGCGTCGCGTTGCCTCGGCCATCGAACGCCACGCGGCCAGCGATTCGTCTTTCTTCCCGGCCGAGTCCAGCACCTCGCCAAGTTGCTCGCGGTGCGTGAGCGCTGCCGGTTCCAACTCAATCGCCCGTCGCAGCAATTCCGCCGCATCGTCGAGCAGCAGCTTGTCAGCCGACGCCATCAACCCCGCGACTTGTGCCGCGACGACCGCGTCCTTTGGCTTCGCTTCGACGAGCTTTCGCCAGATGGCGGCGGCGTGGCGCACGCGGCTCGCGTGCGTCAGTTTGTCTTCTTTGTTTTCTGTCTCTGATTTGTTTTCTGTCTCCGACGTACGCGAGCCGCGTGCGCCACTTTCCGACTCCTTCAGAATCAAGAACCCCCAATCGCGAATGTGATCCGGATTGTTTGGCTCGATCCGATCCAACTGCTCGTACTGCTCGATCGCCTCAGCGAACTGTTGATCGGACTGCAACAGCTCGATCAATTCCATCCGCAGATCGACGGACGAAGGTGCGAGTTTGATTCCCGCGTCCAAGCGTGCTCGCGCATCCTTTCGGCGATCTTGCGAGACGAACGCCCGCGACAACCGCACGATCGCATCCAGATCATCCGGCTGCTTCACCAAGCGTGCTTCATAGTGCTTCACGAGTCCGACAGCATCGTCCTTCGACAGGAACGCTTCTTCGACTCGCCGCCGGGTTTCTCGGAACAGCCAATGATCCGCTTTCAGCCCGCCGAGCAGCCGATCCGCTTCGGTCAGCGCTTGCTCAAACTGGCCGAGCTTCAACCGCAGATCAACCGCTTCGAGTTCAAACTCCGACCGCCGATAAAGATCTTTGGTCGCTTTCGCCAACGCTTCAAAGCGAGGCAGCGCCGCCTCCCAATGTCCGTCGTCGAGCAATGTCTTCGCGATCAACTCCGGCACGCGCGGATCGTTCGGAACGAGCTTTTCCAATCGCGACCAGACCTCGACCACCTGGTCTCCGGGAGCCAGCCGCTGCTGCACTCGGCCGAGCGTCTGAAACACCTCCAGCAAATCCGTCGGAGCCGGCTGCCGCTGAATCGCCCGCTCGAACGCCGCCGCCGCCTCCGGCCAGCGATTCAGCATCATCAAGTTCTGTCCGAGCAAGAACGATGACACAGCGCTCTTCGGCAACAGCTTCTCGGCCTGCTCAAACGCCGGCTGAGCCAGTTCCGCATCACCCTGCGAGGCTTCGACAAGTCCAACGACCAACCAAGCTCGTCCGGCCTCGTCAGGTTTGCCTTTGTCAGCCGCCTCCGCTTTCGCTCGCAGCCGAGCCATTAAGTCTGCGAGCGACTCGTGATCGACATGAAACTCGACCACCTTGTCGAGCGCGGTCCCCTTGCGAGGATTCCGTTCGAGCACCATCAAGAACCGCTCGGCCCCCTTGCGAGCTTCGGCCACTTCGGAATCGACTTGATCGCTTTGTAGCTCGTCTTGGGAAAGTTTGGCCGGTGTTTTTTCTGGGACTTTGCCCCGACTGGTTGGCGGCAATTGGTCCGCCGAATTTGCCACGATCGCGCCCACGCCGCCGGCCAAGACAAGCGAAGAAACCCAGAGTCGGATGCTCACAAAATCGCTCCTCGGACAGCCAGCCAACGGGGTGAAATGTCGCGGGCGAGTCTATCGCGCGCGAAGCCTATGAAGATATGGAGCCACCTCGTGTGGAGGGTGTTATCGCTCTCCATCGTCCGACCTCTGTGCCCTGTTGGAACCGCCACCAAAACACTTGCGAGTTCCAATCGGGAAGGCTTCCAATAGGATTTTCAGGTTCATCCGACTAGTCCGTGCGCAGGGTTATTAAGGAATGGATTGTGGAGGCATGGCTCCGAAGTCCTTGAGTTGGAATCACGCCAATGATTCTGTTCCAAAATAGTCGCTGGGATTTTTTGAACGAAGAAACCCTTTGTTGTTCTTCATTCGTGGCACGAGCGAAAATGAGTATTGCGCCCCTCCGCCAGGGTGCATGTCAGCCTTTGATTTTTTCCTTCGAGAGTTTGCGGGGGTTGGGTTTTCTAGTGAAGGGGGAGCCGCGTCGGGTTTGTAGATGAGTGACGAGGCGGTTGTCGTCGCTCAGGGCGGCGGCGCGGACTTGCAGGTTCGCTTCGGCTCC
>JBJXEX010000314.1:0-51982 GCA_046156195.1 Planctomycetaceae bacterium
TGCCACACCCCGCTTTCTGGCTAACGCGGCTACATCGTGCGACTCAGAACTAAGCGGCCCAGTGCAGGTTTCGCCCGGCGGATAGGTCATGTGCGATCTCCTCCATGGTTTTGATTTCAATATCGCCGGCGTCGCGCAGCTTCGCGGCGGCGATGCAGATTTGCTCGAACGATTCGAGTTGCTCCGGCACGTCGGGCAAGAAGTTATGCGGGTGCGTGTAGAGACTGAAGATGCGACCCAGTCGCGCGGCCTTCGTCATGCCTTTGGTGGCTCGCTGCACTTGCGACTCGCGCGGCACGAACTTCGACAGCCCCGTGCAGCCGGGAAAGAACATGCTGTGTGGCAACTCCCACAACCCTTCCACTTGCCGCGCGTGACCGAGCGGCGGGCAGATGACGAGCGACTCGTCCACGAACCGCAGCACGCGGACCAAGTTGTACGTCAGCCGATTGAGCAGCCGATTCTTGATCGGCTTGGCCGCCGTGCCGAGCAGGAACCACTCCGAGTTCGGCCCCCGAAAGCAGGTGTGTCCCGTCTCACGCAGCACATCGAGATGCCCGACTTTGTTGCGTGGAAAGACCAATGACCGAACTTCGCGGCCCCAGCGCTGCGCCACTTCGCGGCAGGTGTCGAACTCCGCCCGCGCCACTTCTCGCGTGCAGGCGTCCTCGCCGATGACGACATGCGAAAACGTATGACTGGCGAGTTCTTGATGCACCGGGCAATTGACGATCGCCTCGACCAATTCAGGCGCGTAATACCGCAGACCGCGCGGCTCGGTCATCGACGGGATGCCGTCGTACCAATCGCCCGTGAACCAATCGGGCTGCGGAGCGGGAAGCTGTTTCGGAAAGCGGCCGTTGGGACAGTCCTGCGGTTTCAGCATCAGATGTCCGACCGTCGCCCAAGTCGCCGAGATCCGGTGCCGAGCGAAGATGTCCAACAACCCGCGCACGACTTCACGAACACGCTCGACCCCCTGAGCATGATTGAGGTCACTCGCATTGCGGCGAGTGCCCCAAGCCATTTCAAAATCGAAGCTGATGGAAAGGACGCCGACCGCCATGAATTACGGCTCCCGGACAAAGCACAAAGGTGGGAGGTGGGAAAGGGGCGGGAATGTCCAACGAGCCGTTGGAAAGTGTCAAGGTGAGTTGCTCGACCGCAAAAGAATTGGCGAGCCTGCGTCTAAGACGAATGGCAGGCAATCGGAGAGCCGGGCTACTGTAAAAAGAAAAACCGTTCCGCTTCTTTGACCGTCTTCGGATCTTTCTCGCGGAGCTTTTCCAAGTTCGCTCGCGCTTGCAGCGCGGAGGCGGGGAGTTCGACAGGTTTCGGCTTGAGATTGCTCGAACCGGCCGATGCCGAGTCGTCAGGCTTCGGCGGCTCGACCTTCGCGGCGGTCAGGTAGTAGCGAACGATCGCCCGCTTGATCGACGGGAGCGAGTACTCCCCTTCGCCGTAGAGCTTCATCAAGCGGTCCTGCACCGTCCAATCTTCCCAGCGGGCGAGATCGGCCACGACGAGGTCCGCGAGTTCCGGGCGATCGAGCAGTTCTCGCATGGATTGCCGCATTCGCTCTTTGCTGATGCGGCCGTTGCCGTAGCTCCACATTTGCCGCAGAGCTTGCATGCCCGCGTAGGTCTCGCTGAACGGAGCCTTCTTGTCCTGGAACTTGCTGCGGTCGATCCGGTCCAAACCTTTGTCACCCTTCAGCAGCAGGTAGCCGAAGATCAGCCCGTCGATGCCCAACCGAAAGTCCTGCGTTTGCTCTTCGATTTTCTTTTCCATCACGGCCGCGTCTTCATCGTTGCCGCACAGACCGAGCAGCAGGCCGTACAAGCCCATCCGAGTCGGCGAGGTTTCTTTGCTGAGAATCCATTTGCGAATCTTCGTGTGATCCATCTTGTCTTTGATTTTGACGATGTCCTCATACGGAGCGTTCGCGAATTCTCCATAGGCATCGTTCGAGACGAGCTGATCGGGGTACTCCAAAAACTTGAGGAAGTACTCCAGCCGCTTCGTTGTCGGCGATTCCGGCGAGGGAGCTTGCACGATGTATTGGTAAGTCACCTCGGTGACTTCCAGCGGACTGGACCAGTCGATCTCCTTGTCCTTCGTTCCGAAGAGCAAGAAGAGGTCGTCCTTCTTACCGGCTCGATAGCGCGGCACCGTCAGCTTGTCGTCCTTCTTGAGCTGCTCCTTCGAGCCGCGCGAGATTTCGACGATCGCGTAGGTTGTGCTGCCGGCGGACTTCTCGGTTGGCGCTTTGCCTTCGACCCACTTCACGAGCACCGCCGCATCGGCCTGAGTCAATTGCTCGCTGAGCGTCAGCGACGGAGCGGCACAGAAGGGACAACAGAAAGTGGTGGTCTTCGTGTGCTTCTCGGCACGAGCGACTTGCGGCCCGAACAGCGCGGCTGCGGCCAGTACGATTAGCAGGCGGGATTTCATGGCGAGACTCCTTGGTTCGATCTATTTCTCAATCACGATCGCGTCTTCCAGTTCGTACATCGCGGAGTACTTTTCGATTTCCGACTTGAGGCGGAAGGTTCCCACGACGTCGAACGGGCGGTTTTGAATGTAATGAGTCGTCACCCCTTTGCGCATAAAGGTGTCGATTAGGTCGTATTCTTTCGGCGTCCGTCCGAAGCAGCAAATCTGATTATCGCGAGCCAAAACAAACCCGCGAATGTCGGTGTCTTGAAACGGTGGGAACATGAATCCGCGGACTCGAATCCGTTTGCCGTCGAGCGCCTTCAGCCATTTCGGCAACCGTTCGGGAGCATCCGCCGGGACCGGGTCGAGGTTCAGCACCTTGAGCAGATCGACGTCATCAAAGCTGATTCGGATCGCTTGCTCCGGTCCTTCGACTTTGAACGAGCGGGTCGCTTCGGCCGGAGATGGATCGGTCAGCGTTGGAATCGCTGCACGGTTGGAGTTGGCGGACTCCGCTGTCGCCGATGGTGGATTCTCATCGGGCTTGTCGGTCGCCGTGACCGAATCCGAAGCCACCGGTTGAGTGGCCGAGGCGGGTTGGATGATTGCTGGATCGGAAGTCGTGCCCGGTTGACCGTCCGCTGGTGAACCGAGCGTGATGGTCGGCGTCGATTGGGACTTCGAGGCGTTCCCCTCAGAGCTTCCGCAACCTGCGAGCGTCCCGATCAAGACGGCTCCCGCGACTGGCATCCATCCAATGTTCTGAGCGAGCGGCATCTCGATGCTCCGAGCGTTTGAAATCAGAGACTCTCAGGCGAGCGGGGCGGCTCCGTGTGAATGCACGATCAATACGAAGTCTTGGCGAGTCCCCAATGAGTTGCCTCCAGCTCAAAGGCCGGCTCTAGGTTGCCGGCTTTTCGCAATTCACGCAATCGGAAAACCCCGGCCACCGAGACCAAATGTTGGCAGTGCTGAGCCCTCAAGTCTCCTGTCATTTTCACTTTGATCATATCGGTCAGTTTCGGTTGACCACCGAAACAACACTCGCCGTTGTCGCGGCAGAGCAGGAACGTCGACAGATCCTCCAACTGAGTTCCGGGGTACATGTAACCTTTGATGAAGAGCGGTTTCCCCTCCAATGCGGCGATGTCTGGATGAACTCGGGTCTGCCCCTCTTCAAAGACAAAGCCCTTCTTGGAGATGTCCATTCCGAAGCTGATTCGCTGATGCCCCTCCGGCACTTCGGTTTGATACCAAAAGATGTGCAACGCCACGCCACCAACCAGCAAGACCGCCGATGTCAGCACGCCGGACAAGGCGATCCAACGTCCGCTCAGACCGCCGTCGGCTTTCTTGATCTGTTTAAGAGCCACGAAACCCAGCACCACACCGAACACCGCGAAGACCGCTCCCAGCGGACTGAGCAACCCCGATAACGCACAAATGCCCAACAGGGCGGAGACCGGAGCCAGCGGCGGGATCGGCTTGTAAGCGAATTCGTCAAAGTTCGGCTCGGCGGACGAAGGTTGCACGGTGGAAGTTTCCAATTGATCGAGTGTCTGAGACATGCGGCACCTCTCGGTGAAAATAGGGTCGGCGGGATCGTCGGCCGATTACGTCGCTTCACCGAAAAACGACGGAAACGGCCGACTATGATACCACTCGCCCGGACAGAGACCACTCCGCGAGCGCCGCGTCTTCACTCACCGCTCGTCGGCTGGCCCGGTAATATCGCTCAAGCCGACCCGCCCGCCCAACCTCGTCCCCACGTTCCGAGGCGGTGATTTCTTCGTAGGGTAGGCGGCTCGCCTGCCCTCTTCTTTCGAGAACACGAACAGGCGAGCTGCCTGTTCTACGAATTCTTCATAGCCTCTCCGCGTGTCAACGAGAACAACGAAAGCTCTCCCGATGACCGCCTTCAGCGCGAACCTCAACAAAGTCGCCTTGCTCCGAAACACTCGCGACAACGGCCTGCCCGATGTCCTGCGATTCGCTCGTCTGTGCGTTGCCGCCGGAGCCGCTGGGATCACCGTGCATCCGCGACCGGACGAACGCCATACACGCCCCAGCGACGTGCATGAACTGCGGCAGCTCACCCGCGAACTCGGCGTCGAGTTCAACATCGAAGGCTATCCGACCGACGAGTTCCTGCGGCTCGTTCACGAAGTCCGCCCAGAACAATGCACGCTGGTCCCCGACGCTCCCGATCAACGCACCTCGGATCATGGCTGGGATGTCGTTACAAATTCCGACCTGTTGTTGCGAGCCATCTCACCGCTGCGAGCCGCCGACATCCGTGTCTCGATCTTCATGGACCCGACCCCCGAAACGATGCCGCTCGTCCCCGCGACCGGAGCACATCGCATCGAGCTTTACACCGAACCGTATGCTCGCCTCTTCGCCACTTCGCAACGAGAGGTCTCGCTCGCTCAGTACGCCGCCGCCGCACATTCCGCGCAACTGGTCGGACTCGGAGTGAATGCCGGACACGATCTGAATCTCGACAACCTCGACCCATTCTTGCGAGCAGTGCCACACGTCGAAGAAGTTTCGATCGGCCACGCACTCATCGCCGACGCACTCGAGTTGGGCATGTCAGAAGCCGTGCGACGCTACGTCGCCATCTGCCAACCCAGATAGCCCGAAGCGTCAGTTCGTTGGGTTCAACGACGCGACTCTTGAGCGGTGAGTTTCGCTGCTTCCACGACTGTCATTCCGCCGTAGCCTCTGCGCCAGTTGGCCTCGAATTCCGCTTGGCCTACAAAATCTTCATCGCGCATCGTGGCTTGCCAGTCGGTGAGCGTGCGGCCCGAACGATCGACGTGGGCTTTGATGAGAAACTTGCCGTTGGGCAGCCGAGGTTCGCCCCGTTGCCAGTCTTTGGCTCGGTCGGAGCCGGGGGCGGCCAACAGCGTCAGCGTGTGCTGCCACGTCTTGAACTTGAACGACGCTTGACGGTCGGAGATCGCAATCGGGGTGTCTTCCCATTTCTTCGCATGATCATCCCAACGATAGAGCGTGACTTGCACCAACTTCTCGTCCCAAGGTTCCGGGGGATTGGCCAGCTTGAACCAGATCTCGCTGCTGAACTGCTTCAGTTGTCGCGGATCGGACTTCGGCAAGTCGGACGCTTTCGTGTATTCGTCGCGGACGACCTTGGCGTAGTCCTCAAGCCAAGATCGGAAATCTTTGTAGCCGAGATCCCCTTTCAAAAACTTCTTGCCGCCGCCGTGATCGACTTCCTTGAGCGGCTTGAGTAGCAGCAAACTCTTCTCCGGGTTTTCGATGTCGATCAGATGCTTGTTGCGAATGATGTAGGTCATCGTTTCGGCGGCGGACTTTTTCATCCACGAGACTTGGTCGCCATTCTTCTCGACGAGCTTGCGGTTCTGCTCGGAACCTTCCGCGTGGCAGCCCATGCAACGATGCCGTTGGCCCCAGATGTTTTGCTCGAACGATTCCAGCAACCGATCGGTGCGGTCGTAGCGGATGACTTCGTTCGGCCGCGCCGGCTTGGCGAGTTCGGCGGCCGCCAGCTTCGAAGCACTGCGTAACTTCGGATCGCGGCAGCATGCCTTGAGCCACTCGGCGAACGCGGCGGCTTCTGCCTCGCGCGTCTTCGCGTGCAGCAAGTTCGCACCGGCGTTGTCCGTGTCATTCCTATTGATCAGCCTGAGAATCTTCGATTGCTCCGGCTTGTCGAGATCCACAAGTCCCTGATCGCGCAGCGAGCGAAACGTGTCGTCGCTGGAGGGCTTGATGTAGTTCTTCAGATCGACGCCGGCCAAGTGACACTGCACGCAACTGCTCGGCTGGTCCGACTGGAAAATCGGCAGGATGCGCTGCGCGAAGACTTTTGTCGCGGCGTCGTCCGCGCGGCTCGCCGTCCAAGTTGCGAACCCGAAACCTATGATTGTCATCCAGCACAGCATTCTGGCGATCATGATTTGACCTTTGCTTTCACGGGCTTGCGAGTTCGCATGGGCTTTGTCGTTCGCGAAAGGTTTGCCACGCTGGGTCAGCACGAACGGCTCGCACGGCATTTTTGTCGCTGGCACGGGCCGCCTTCCTCCGAGTTGTATGCGATGGCCGGATTGGTGCTCATCAAGGAGTTCCAGAACTAGACGGTCTCGGAAGCGGTGGATGCGGTGCTGTTCCGGGCGGCCCTGGAGTATGCCTTGAATTTGCAACCGGGCTTCAACATCTCGCAACGCACGGTCGAGCGGTATCTGAGATTTGAGATTTGAGGTTGCCGTCTCACAACGGCAGCTTCGTCTCGCTCATCAACAACGCCGCTGTCATGTCTCCGAGGAATGCCAAGATCACTCCGACGAACAACACCCCCGTCGCCGCCTGAGTGTTTCGATATTTCAAGATTCGCCAAACCATCAGACTCACACCGAGCGGCCCGATGACTCCCGCCAGCCAGCGCAGGCCGAGCCACGCATTCGGAACGGCTGCCAGTCGCAAGCTGGATTCCGCCGAGTTGAAGGCTCCGCTCCACAGCATGAGTACGACCGCCGCTGAGATCACAAGACGGATCACACCCGCAACTCCCAAAAACAGATTGAGCCGCTTGAGCGGTTCAATCGACATCGTTGGCGTCGTCAAATACCAGTGACCGAGCAACATGCCGACCACGGTCGCCCCCAAGACCGCCGCACCGGCGAACTCCGACGCGATCGCCAAAAGTGGATGACAGGCCAACGGCCCCGATTGAAAGTCGAGTTTCACGAGCGTGTCGAAGAAGTAGATGCCTCGGATTTCCGAACCGGAAGGGACATTCTGAATCCCAATCCACGCGGCCGAGACAAACAACACGGCAAACCCAATTCGCTCCGCGCCGATTCGTCGTTCCAGAGTCCAGAGTGCCGAACCGACGAAACCCAAGACGGCGATGAAACCAGCAGGCAGACTCGCCAACAACGGTGACGGAAGAACCGCCGCCAGTTCCGATGACCCCGCCTCACGCAAGGCCGATTGCGCCTGCATCGCGCCGCTCATCGCCGCGAGCACTCCCAAGCCCATCACCACCAACATCTGAATGCGGAAGAACCCAGACGTGACTTGCCGTCGCGGCATCAACGCCCACATCAGGCTCATGCCGCAGATCAGACGCAATGCAAACTGAGAGATCATCGTGCCCAGCTACCTCTGATTGATCAGCGACATGACTTCCGCCCGGCTGGATTGATTCGTCAAGAACAGCCCGCGAACCGCGCTGGTGATCGTGACGCTCCCCGGTTTGCGGACGCCTCGAATCGTCATGCAGGAATGCTCCGCCTCCAACACGACGACCACTCCCTTCGCATCGAGTTCGTGATGGAGAAGGTCGGCAATTGTGTGCGTCATTCGCTCCTGCACTTGCGGACGTTTCGAGACCTCTTCCACCACGCGAGCCAGCTTACTCAGCCCGGCGATCTTGCGGTTGGGCAAGTAGCCGACATGAGCCTTGCCGATAAACGGCAGCAGATGATGCTCGCACATGCTGTTGAAGGTGATGTCCCGCACGAGCACCAGTTCGTCGTAATCCTCGACGAAGAATTTCTGAAGATGCCTCGCCGGGTCGGTGTGCAAACCTGAGAAAAGTTCGGCATACATCCGCGCGACTCGGCCAGGCGTGTCGAGCAATCCGTCGCGGGTTGGGTCTTCTCCGACCGCCGCCAGAATCTCTCGAACCGCTCGCTCGATGCGCGGCAAATCCACGGAGGTCGCTGTCTCGGAGTTGTCGCTCACAATGCAATTCCCTGAAAACAGAACGCCGTCGGAGCGGGCTTCCGTTCCGACGGCGGATCAATGAACTTGGTTCGAGATCAGGTAGCCGCGTTCGCCAGAACGCGAGCTTGAACCCCCCGCGTTCTGGCGAACGCGGCTACGAAACTGTTTACTTCACTTCCACAATGTCAGCGGCGGTCCCACCAACGATCTTCATCAGTTCGGCTTGTTCCTTGGCGGGAACTTTGAACTTGTCGAGCGTCGCCTTGAGGTCGCCAGCGATCGCACCGAACTCGGCCGACGTGATCTTCATGCCGGCGTGCAACGACTTCATATCTTTGCCTTCATACTTCTGAGGACCACCGGTGACCGCTCCGATGAGCTGCACCAAACGCGTCTTCAGCATTTCGACGTCCGCCGCTTGCGGCTTCCATTCTTTGTCGGTGCCTTTGCGGAAAAAGTTCACCTTCGGGTTGCCGGCCGCGCGACCGACGAAGTCCTCAACGACCGCCTTGATCGCCGCTTCGCCACCCAGCCGCTCGTACAGTGACGCGGCTTTAGTATCCATCGGGGGAGCCGGCACGGCGGCCGGAGTCATCGGCGCGGCCATCGGTGAAGCGGCGATGCTCGTGCAATTGATCGAGCAGCAGGTCACCGCCACGGGTTGGCAGCAGGTCGGAGCCGCACATACCGGCTGCGGACAGCATGTGTGCCAAGTGCGATGCTGCGGGCAGCCAGTCAAGGTCGCCAAAACGGTTGTCAAAAGCAGTGCGTTCATGGGATGTCCTTCCGCGAAATCAATGGTGATTCTTGTTGCTGGCCGGAACTCACATCAGCTCCGAAGCCAAGAAGTGTGGGACGGATTGTAAGCTGTCCAATTTCAGCCAGCCAAGCGTCGAGCGTCGTTTACTTGATGGTCTTGCAACTCAATGCCTCAACAATATACTCCCCGCCCTCTTGAACGAAGCTGATGGGTCTCTTCCCGCTTGATAAAGGGCCGAATTGTCATGAGTCGCATGTGTGATGTTTGCAAACGAACCGCTGGCCGAGGCAACTCCAAGGTTGAACGCGGGAAGGCCAAATACCTCGGTGGCAACGGTCGCAAGACGACCGGCATCACCAAACGCCATTACTTCATCAATCTCCAAACCGTGCATATCGAAAAGCCGGAAGGTGGAGCCATGACCTCTCGCGTCTGCACCAAGTGCATCCGCAGCGGGGTCGTTCGCAAGAGCGTGAAGCGAAAGCCATTCACGCTCGCCGAGAACAACTAGGTGGCGAAGATTGTTGTGAAATCTCTCAAACCCGGTTCCTCCAGGAACCGGGTTTTTGTGTTGTATTGCTCGAATGAAACAGGATCGCATTGTGAGCCGATGGCGCTAGCCACGGGCCTCAGTGAGCGACATCTGACGGCGAATCGCCCGACGCTAGCGCGTTCGGCTCAAATGTGAGGACACCACATGGCCGAACCACTCACGAAAGAAACCGTCTCCAAAGTCGCGCACCTCGCGCGATTGAAGCTGACCGACACAGAGCTGGATCTTTTCACGACGCAACTCGGCCAAGTCCTCGGCTACGTTGAGCTGCTTAATGAACTCGACACGTCCGCCGTCGAGCCGATGGCCCACGTTGCCGAGATCGCCAACGTCTTCCGCGACGATGATGTGCGACCGTCGCTGCCACGAGCCGCCGCACTCTCGAACGCTCCCAAGACCGACGGCAAGTTCTTCGTGGTCCCACAGATTCTCGAAGAGGGGTAACGGTCATTGTGAGCCGATGGCTCTAGCCGCGGGCCTCGGTAAGTGACGTTTGACGGCGAATCGCCCGACGCTAGCGCGTTCGGCTCACAAAACGAGTGCCCGTGGCTAGTGCCATCGGCTCACACAAATTCGGCGAAGCAATATGTCCGCGATCGAACTCATCGGCCGATTGAACCGTGGCGAAGTCACCTCCGTCGAGCTGACTCAGCAATCTCTGCAAAGCGTCGCGGAGCAGGACTCGAACATTCGTGCCTTCCTCTCGACGAACGCCGATGCCGCGCTCGCTCAGGCGAAAACGATCGACGAGAAACGCCGTGCCGGCCAACCGGTCGGCAAGCTGGCCGGGCTGCCGATCGCGCTCAAAGACAATCTCTGCACGCTCGGCGTGAAGACGACTTGCGCCAGTCGCATCCTGGAAAACTTCGTCCCGCCCTATGACGCGGGAGTCGTCGAGAAACTCAAAGCGGCCGACGCGGTGATCATCGGCAAGACGAACCTCGACGAATTCGCGATGGGTTCCTCGACGGAGAACTCCGCGTTTCAGGTCACTCGCAACCCGTGGAACTTGGAGCACACCGTCGGCGGGTCAAGCGGCGGATCGGCAGCGGCGGTGGCCGCGCGGATGGTGTCGCTGTCACTCGGTTCCGACACGGGCGGTTCGATTCGTCAGCCGGCCGGCTTCTGCGGTGTCGTCGGGATGAAGCCGACGTATGGCCGAGTCTCACGCTACGGACTGATCGCTTACGCGAGTTCGCTTGATCAGATCGGTCCATTCGCAACCGATGTTGCCAGTGCGGCGTTGCTCTTAGAAATCATCTCCGGACACGACGGCCGCGACTCGACCAGCGTGGATCGGCCGGTGCCGGAGTATTCGCAAACCGTCGAACAACCGCTGACCGGCGTGCGAGTCGGCATCGCTCGCGAACACTTCGTCGAGGGACTCGACCCCGAAGTCGAAGCGGCGATCAAGCAATCACTCGACGTGTATCGTTCGCTCGGAGCGGAGATCGTCGAGCTGTCGTTGCCGCACTCGAAGTATGCCATCGCGACGTACTACTTGATCGCGGCGTCCGAGGCGTCGAGCAATCTGGCTCGGTTTGACGGCGTGCATTACGGGCATCGCGCGGCGAAGTTCGACAACCTGATCGACATGTACTCCGCCAGCCGCGGCGAGGGTTTTGGTCCGGAAGTGAAACGCCGCATCATGCTCGGCACCTACGCGCTCTCGGCCGGCTACTACGACGCCTATTACCTGAAGGCATTGAAAGTCCGCCGCCTGATCCGCCGCGACTTCGACTCCGCGTTCGAGCATTGCGACGTCATCGCCTCCCCGATCGCCTCGACCCCCGCGTTCCGGCTGGGCGAGTTGGTCAACGATCCGCTGGCGATGTACCTCTCGGACATCTACACGATCAGCGCAAACCTCGCCGGCATCCCCGGCTTGTCGCTCCCCTGCGGCCTCAGTTCGACCGGCCTCCCCATCGGCCTGCAACTCCTCGCCGCGCCGTTCGAGGAAGAAAAACTTCTTCGCGCCGCACGGATGTTTGAGCGAGCGACCGAGTGGCACACGAAGAGACCAAATTGAAGCCTGACGCGAAAGTGAAGGAGAAACCTCGCTGCAATCGGCGGACTGTCCCGATTAGACTGACTGCGGAGGTAACCAATCATGCCCATGTTGGAATTGAGCGATCAACAAGTCGTCGATCTGGTGAAGCAACTGCCGCCGCAACGCAAACGCTCGGCACTGATGGCACTCGCGGAGGAAACCGCCACCCGCCGCAATGAACGAATGCTGTTCGTGGAATCGCAAATTCGACAAGCCTGCACTGAGCGCGGACGCGATTGGGACGCGATGTCCGAAGACGAACGCGAGGCGTTTCTCGACGATCTCGTACACGAGGACCGCCCATGCGGTTCGTAGCCGTCTTCGACACGAACGTCCTTTTGTCGGCCATCGGCTGGAAAGGGAAACCGTTCCAGTGTCTCGAACTTGTTCGCGCTGGGTTGATCGAAGCCGTCACTTGCCAAGAAATCCTCAACGAACTCGCCGAGAAGCTGGAAGTTCGTTTGGCGCTTCCCGCCAAAACCGTGACCGAGACGTTGGCTGATCTCCTCTCGGTCCTCCGAGTCGTGCAAATCCCCGGTCAACTTCGCGAGATCGTGTCAGACCCCGACGATGACAAGATTTTGGAATGTGCTGTTGTCGCCCAAGCCACTCACATCGTCAGCGGAGATCGTCGGCATCTCCTACCACTGAGCGTCTTTCGCGGGGTTTCGATTGTCACTCCCGCCGAGTTCCTGCAACTGGTGACGAACAACGCCGGAACGGTGTCGAAGTAGTTCCGGCATCTCTGGCCTGCCGCTGCCGAGCGGCCTCCGTTCGACCGGCCTCCCCATCGGCTTGCAACTCCTCGCCGCGCCGTTCGAAGAAGAAAAACTTCTCCCCGCCGCACGGATGTTTGAGCGAGCGACCGAGTGGCATACGAGGCGGGCGTTGCCAACGTAGCGACTCCGCCTCACCCGAGTTGCTCAAGGATCGGGCGTGTCAAATCGGTTAGGCGTGTTTGCTGTTGGCCGTTCGCTCCGAAGTTGTTGGGGGCAAGCCATGTTTCAAACACTTCGCGCAGAGCGGGCCACTCGGTGTCGATGGCGGCATACCAGGCGGTGTCGCGGTTGCGGTGTTTGTAGACCGTGGCTTGTCGGAAGAGGCCCTCGAACGACAGACCTAATCGTTGAGCGGCGGCTCGCGAGGGGGCGTTGAGCGCGTCGCATTTCCATTCGTAGCGGCGGTAGCCCAACTCGAACGCTCGCTGCATTAGCAAGAACATCGCTTCGGTCGCGGCCGGGCGGCGCTGCAAGCGCGGGGAATAATGAATGTGCCCGACTTCGATCGAACCGCTGGCCGGGGCGATGCGAAGATAGCTCGCGACTCCGGCCGGTTGACCATCGGCCAAGTCGATGATCGCGAAGAAGAGCGGATCGTCGCCGAGACACGTCTTGCTCAGCCACTCGCGATACCTGGCCAGCGTGGGAAACGGCCCGTAGGTCAGGTAGGTCCAACTCCGTCCGTCATTGTCTTTGGCATTCGCGGCGAACAACGACTCGGCATGTTGGTCGGGATCGAGTGGCTCTAATCGGCAGAACCGTCCCTGCATGGGGTCACGCGTTGGGTGAGGCGGAGCAGTCCAATCTGGTAATGGGAAACCGATTGGTTGTCTGAGATCGTTGAGTGAAGGTTGCATGTTGGTGCGGCTCCGTCGCCTGACTCTCCGAGTGTGTGAAGAACTTGGCGAGCGGGGCGGCGTCAGCCCCCCGGTAGTCGCGCTCTTGGCTCTGCAAACAATTGAAATCTTGTTTTCTCAAGAAGATTCTCGGTGCCGAAAACGCCGACTCCAGAAGCCATCTTTTCTTGCGAGTCACAATGTTTCTCGAGTTCACTTCGCGTTCTTTGCGACCTTCTGTTCAAAACACAGTTTGGAACAGAAGGTCGCAAAGAACGCGAAGTGGGACAAAGTCATGCGGAACTCGTTGTGTAAAGGTTTGATTTGTGCTTGCGGTTCCGCCGGGCCAAGGAAGACCGAGGGGTGACACCGCCCCGCTCGCCTGTGCGTTCGTTTTTTTACAGTGGTTCCGAGTCATTTCTGTGGGATCAGCCGCGCTTGTCGCAGGTCCATGACGGCAACTCCGGGCTTCTTGATCGCTTTGATTCGCAGTTCGTAGCGGCCGGGTTTGTCGAGCGTGACTTCGCCCAACATTCGCGGGACGAAGTTCTGGAAGCCGCCGGTTTCCTGCACCGTGTAAGGCAACACTTGAGGTTCTGCTGATGACTCGGACGGGGCGAATTCAAACCGGACGTCGCTGCCGCCGCTGCCGTTGCCGCAGCCGATGAGCGCCTCGAATTGGAACTTGCCCGGCTGTTTGACGGTGAACTCGATGCGTGCCCAATCCTCGGCACGGACCCAGAAGCCGAGCGTGTTTTTGTGTGGCATCGGTTCATACCGCAGCATCACACCGCGCACGTCGGCGGTGCGTGCGGGGAGCAGGATCTCGCCATTGTCGGCTTGTGGGTTCGGGATGTAGTCGGGGTTCGGAGTTGGAAGCAGAGCGCCGACGGACTTCCGCCATATGTTGAGCTTCTCGGACAGGTCGCGGACACGATCCGGTTCTTGCTCGGCGAGATTGCGCGATTCGCTCACGTCTTTGGCGACGTGGAACAATTCGCGTCGGCCCTCTTCGTAGAACTCGATCAGCTTCCATTCGCCCGATCGAATGACCGCGCCGGGCTTGCCCCCTTGATTCGCGTAGTGTGGGTAATGCCAGAACAAGCTGTCTCGCGCGAGCGTCCCCGACTGCTTGAGCAACGGCAGCAGGCTGACGCCGTCGATGCTGGAAGGTTCTTTCGGCTCCTCGATACCACATGCGGCGCGCAGCGTCGGCAACAGGTCGATGCCGCAGACGGGTACGTCGCTGGTGCTGTTGGGCTTCACGTTTCCCGGCCACTTCACGAGCAGCGGCGTGCGGATGCCCCCCTCGTACAGCCAGCCTTTGCCTTCACGCAGCGGAGCGTTTGACGTTGCGGGCGTGCTTGGTCCCTCGGTCGTCGCGAGTCCTCCGTTGTCGGACGTGAAGAGCACAATCGTGCGATCGGAGAGTTTCAGTTCGTCCAGCTTGGCAACGATCCGGCCAACGGACTCGTCGAGGCTTTCGAGCATCGCGGCATAGATCGGATTGTTCTGCTGGCCTTTGAATGTGTCGGCTGCGGGATACTTTTTGACAAGCTCGTCCTTGGCCTTCAATGGCGTGTGGGGCGTGAAGTGCGGCAGATATAGAAACAACGGCCGCTCGCGATTGGCGGTGATGAATTTCTCAGCCTCAGTCGTCAATCGGTCGGGGAGGTATTCGCCTTCGGGAGCGTCGCTCAGGCCGGGCATGGCTTTGCCGTTTGGTTTGCGGAACGGAGCGAAATAACTCTGCGGCGAACCGGCCGCGTCTCCCGCGATGTTGTGATCGAAGCCTTGCTTGGTTGGCTCGAAGCCCTCGCCGCCGAGATGCCATTTGCCGATGCTCGCACAGACATAGCCAACGGGCTTGAGCATGTCCGCAATCGTCACCACTTCGAGCGGCAGATGATTCCGCAACGTCGGCCGGTTGAGCTTCTGGTCCGGTCGATCCGAGCGGCCTGGCAACCAATCGGTCAATTGAAATCGCTGCGGGTATTGTCCCGTGATGATCGCTGCTCGCGACGGCGAGCAGACCGGGCACGCGGAATACGATTGCGTGAACCGCATCCCGTCAGCCGCGAGCTTGTCCAGATGCGGCGTCCGATGAAACTTGCTGCCGTAGCAACCGAGGTCCATCGCTCCGAGATCATCGGCAACGATCAGCACGACGTTGGGAGGTTGCTCGGCGGCGACGAGGTTCGTGGCCGCGAACAAGACCAGAAGCAACACAGCAAGTCGGTGCATGGCGAGGAATCCTTTGGGCGAGATCATGTCGGTCGCGTCGCGAGACACCGAGCTGACAGGCGATTGCCAGCTTGAGTCTCGAAGCGTAACGTAACGCTCGGTTTCCAAGATTTCCTGCCCAGAGAACTCCGATGCCTGCCGTTCGTGAAAGACCTTCCGCTCGTGTGTCCCGGTCCAAGCCAGCGTTGGCCCGCCGGCCAGCGTGGGATGTCGCGTTGTTGTTTCCCGATCAAGGGCAATGGTCGGAAGAGGAATACCTGGACCTCGACAGTAACCGCTTGGTCGAGTTCACCGAAGGACATATCGAGGTGCTGCCGCTGCCGACGTTCTTGCATCAACGAATCCTGCTTTGGCTGAGGCAGCAGATGAATGACTTCGTGGAACCCCGCGATTTGGGGGAAGTTCTGATTGCGCCGTTACCCGTTCGAGTGGCTCCGCGTATCTATCGCGAACCGGATATTCTCTTCTTGGCAACGGAGCACTCTGACTGGGAAGAGGATCAATGCTCCGGTGGCGCGGACTTGGTTGTGGAAATCGTCAGCCCGAACAACAAAAAACGCGACCTGGTGCAGAAGCGTGTGGAGTATGCCCGCGCAAAAATTCCGGAGTATTGGATCGTGAATCCGCAGGACGGCACGGTGTGCGTGCTGAACCTCAAAACTCGCGTCTACGAAGAGCGGCGGTTCGTTGCCGGTGAGATTGCGACCTCGCGCGTGCTCGCGGGTTTCCAAGTCGTCGTGACTGATCTGTTCAACTCCGCCCGCAAGCCGCGCGAACGCCGCAAGAAATCCTGAATACACCCATGATCGCATTAGACATCCTGCCCGCCGAACCTGTCCCTGCCGTGACCCCGCCGATTGCGAGGCGTCGTTTGCCGAGCTGGCTCAAACGCCCGATGCCGCAGCCCGGCATGGCTTACACCAGCAACGTCATTTCGGATCTGCGATTGGAGACCGTCTGCGAAAGCGCGAAGTGTCCGAATCGCACTGAGTGTTGGTCGAAGCAGACGGCGACGTTCATGATTCTCGGCAACGTCTGCACGCGGCCGTGCGGGTTCTGCTCGGTGCCGAAGGGGAAGACCGAGACCTTGCAAGCGGACGAACCGGCTCGCGTGGCTGAAGCGGCCGAGCGGCTGGGATTGCAGTACGTCGTCATCACGTCAGTGACTCGCGACGACCTGCTCGACGGCGGGGCCGAGCACTTCTACGAGTGTGTCCTCGCCGTGCGTGAGCGAACCGGAGCGAAAGTCGAAGTGCTGACGCCGGACTTTCTCGGCCGGCGAGCGGCGATCTCGCGAGTCATCGCAGCGCGGCCGGATGTCTTCAATCACAACACCGAAACCGTGCCGCGTCTCTATCACCGAGTTCGCCGCAACGCCGAGTATCAACGAACGCTCGATCTGCTCAAGCAAGTCAAAGACGAGGCTCCCGACATGCCCACGAAGAGCGGCTTGATGCTGGGACTGGGGGAGACGCTCGACGAACTGCTCGACGTGTTCGCGGACTTGCGAGCGGTCGGTTGCGACATGCTGACGCTGGGGCAATATCTGCAACCGACTCCCGATCATCTGCCGGTCGAGCGTTACGTTCCGCCGGAAGAGTTCGATGAGATCGGCGAGTTGGCTCGGCGACTGGGGTTCGGCATGGTCGCTAGCGGCCCGTTCGTGAGGTCGAGCTATCACGCCGGCGAGATGGCGGCGGGGATCACCGGATGACACCCGATTCGTCGGACTGGCAGCCGATCACGCTCCCCGATCTCGGCGCGAATGAGCGGCCGATTCGGGTCAGCACCTGGCTGACTCAGATTGGTAAGGAAGTGCTCGCCGGGGAAGCACTCGTCGAGGTATTGCTCAACGGGATCACGTTTGATGTCGAGGCTCCCGTGAGCGGACAGTTGCGACGGATCGTTCGTTTTGAGAACGATGTGATTGAAGTCGACGGCGTGTTGGGTGAGTTGGAGGCACGATGATCTGGAATTCAATACGCGGACATGGCGAGCGAGTGGAATGGTTTCGGCGGACCCTTCGTCGCGGCCGGCTGTCTCATGCTTATGTGTTTGCGGGGCCGGACGGTGTCGGCAAGCGGCTGTTTGCGAAGACGCTCGCGCAGTGCTTGTTCTGCCAGCGGCATTCGAACGAAGAGTTGCTGGCGTGCGGCGAGTGTTCCGGTTGCAAGCAAGTGCAGGCTGGCTCACATCCCGACCTGCATGAAGTCGAACGCAAAAAGGGTAAGTCGGAATTTACGATCGACCTGCTCGTTGGCTCTCAGGAAAATCGTGGGCGTGAAGGGTTGTGCTATGACTTATCGCTTTTGCCGATGATGTCCGATCGCAAGATCGCGATCATCGACGACGCGACGTCGATGAACTCCGAATCCATGAATGCGTTCCTGAAAACCCTTGAAGAGCCCCAGCCTCACGCTTTGCTCGTGCTCATCGCCGACAACCTCGACGCGCTGTTGCCGACGATTCGCTCGCGCTGTCAGACGATCCGGTTTGATCCGCTGTCTCCGCGCGACGTCGCTGAGCTGCTCGTGCCAGTGGCGAAGGCGAAGAACAAGGACATCACTCCAGCCGAGGCAATCGCGCTGGCGGAGCTGAGCGGCGGAAGTTTGACGGTTGCGACGGAGTTGCTCGAACCGGCCCTGCGCGAGATGCGTGACTCGCTGTATCAGCAGCTTGGCGGCGAGTTCAATTCGGCCGCGCTGACGGAGAAATTGAATTCGGGAATCGAAGCGATTGGCGGCGACGCGGCGACTCAGAGGCGAAACGCCCTGTGGCTGGTCCGATTTGGTTTAGAGTTTTTCCGCACCGCCATGCTGCACTTGTCGGATCGACCGGAAGGGACGGTGATCCCTGCGGCGGCAGCGTTTGCTCGGCGATTTGGCGCTCGCTCGCCGGAAGATTTCGAGTTTGTGATGAGCCTCTTTGAGCGGATGGCGGAAACCGAGCATCACATCGAATCGAACGTCTCCGTCGCGCGTTGCGTGGAAGTGCTCTGCGAGGACTTGGGACGCAAGCTGCGACCGGCTCGGCGGTGAACTGCGTTCGATCGGCCGCTACCATGCCCCGCCCGCGAAACCGGAATCTGTTCTGAGGCTCTCATGCAACCGACCCAGTTCATCAACATTGTCAGCACCGTCCCGCTGGTCGCTCCGAAAGTGCTCAAGGCCGAGTTGGCGATTACTCCCGCCACGACGCAAACCGTGCTCAATAACCGCGAGTCGATTCAACGCATCCTCGCCGGAGAAGACCGCCGCGTGCTGGTGGTCGTCGGGCCGTGCTCGATTCACGATCCCAAGGCGGCGGTCGAATATGCTCAGCAGCTAAAGGCTCTGTCCGACAAAGTGGCCGAGCGGATGCTGTTGGTGATGCGAGTCTATTTTGAGAAGCCGCGCACGACGATCGGTTGGAAGGGGATGATCAACGACCCGTACCTCAACGATTCGTTCGACATCCACGCGGGGCTGCGACTGGCGAGACAGCTATTGTTGGACATCGGCGATATGGGCTTACCTGCCGCGACCGAACTGCTCGAACCGATCACTCCGCAGTACATCGCCGACTTGCTGACTCTGGCGTCGATCGGTGCGCGGACGACGGAATCGCCGACGCATCGGCAGATGGCCAGCGGCCTGTCGATGCCGGTCGGGTACAAGAACGGCACAGATGGCGGTTTGCAGGTCGCCCTCGACGCGATGATCGCCGGGCGGACTCCGCACGCTTTTCTGGGGATCGACAGCGACGGTCACACCTGCGTGATCAACACGCGCGGCAACCCGTGGGGTCATTTAGTTCTGCGCGGAGGCCGTAATGGCCCCAACTATTCGCCGGATCAAGTGCAGGCGGCTGCGGAAAAACTCTCCGCCGCCGGACTGCCGCCACGGATGTTGGTCGATTGCAGCCACGCGAACTCGAACAAGGACTACCGCAATCAACCCAGCGTCTGGCGCGACGTGATCGCTCAGCGAATCGCCGGCAACGACAACATCATCGGGTTGATGCTGGAGAGCAATCTGCATCCCGGCAGCCAAAAGCTGACGTCCGATCCGTCACTGTTGCACTACGGCGTTTCGATCACCGACGGCTGCATCGGATGGGACGAGACTGAAACACTAATCCTGGAAGCCTGCGGGAAACTCTCCGAGTCGGTCGAACGCGGATGACTTGAGCCGGTCTTGGTTCCAGTTCTGAGAATTTGTGGAGTCGCACAGCAGCGATCCGCGTGACGCGCGAGACTGTCAAAGATTCTCGATGTGTCGAGATCGGACTACTCGCTGTGTCGCTGCGAGCGAGGTCAGCAAGCGGGGAAATTTCCGAGAGCCGGCTTTCATCCACCGTGGGAGCCGGGTATTTTCATCAAGTTAGGCACACTGCTGTTGCTTCGCGGGCCTGCATGAAGAGCGGTTTTGTCGGCACGGTCATCTCAACTGCGCCCAAAATCTGCTCGCCACTGAGTCAGGGAGAGCGTTCATGTTCTTGTTGTCGTGGCTGAAGTCGTTTCAAGAGACCGTTCGTCTGTCGTCCCGCCAAGTGGGAAAGCTTCGCAAACATCAAGGCCATCGCCGTGTCCGCACGCGCCGGGTGGAGCGTTTGGAAGAACGGCTGGTGCTCGTGGCCCCGACAATCACACCGACCTTCTATTCGGGCGGTTCGCCCAGCTTCGTCACGCTTCCGCCGTTGTACGAAATCACGCACTTCTCGACTTTCAGCAACGAACCGGGGGGGCTGGATGCTTCGGTGATTCGGGTCAATTTGCAGGACGCCGATGTGACGGGACCGCCGTTTCCGATCAACAATCGAGTGACGGTGACGTCGGTCGTGGATTTGTTTCCTGAGCGAAACATCGTTCAAGGGGAGCTGGCGGATACGACCGTCCCGGACCTCACTTTCAATCAGCCGGACTTGAATACGGCGGACATCCGGTTTGTTCCCGGAACCGCGCTGTTCGGTGAGACGACCATCCGAGTCTCGGCGCGGGATGGGAGTTTTGAGCTCGGGACGCAGGACATTCGCATTCGGCTCAACGACGTGCCGTCGTTGAACGGTCTGCAAAACATTTCCGTCCCGGAGGACTCGCCGCCGATCACCGTCGATCTGACCGGGATTACTGCGGGTGGCGGTGCCGACAACTTGTTTAACGGCGGACAGACGCGGTTGATTTATGCGACCTCGTCGAACATCGCGCTGACGGGGCAGCCGCTCATCGAATACGACGCGGCGAATCTGGCTCACAGCGGCAAGCTGACTTTCTTCCCGACGCCGGGTGCTCCCGTGGCGATCACGAACACGGGCGACAACCAAGCCACGATCCGCGTCTTCATTGAGGACGGTGGCGTCGACAACATCGTTGGCCGGCGCTACGACGTGGCGACGGGATTGCCGATCACCAATAACTTCGGGGCGCTCGCCGACAACCTCATTCGCTCGCGATCGTTCACGTTCACGATCAATCCGGTGAACGATCTCCCGACGGTGGACCTCATCCCGAATCTGGTGATCAACGAAGAGGCCGCCAGTCCACTGGCGGCAGACATCACCGCCAGCCAGATGACGATCACGCTGGCGGATGCGAGTCTCTTTCCCAGTTCCGGCCAGTTCTCCATTCTGGTTGATTCCGAACAGATTTTGGTGACGGGTGGTTCGGGAAATACTTTGACGGTGGTTCCGGGCGGTCGTGGACAGGGAGGGACGACGCCAGCCGCTCATCTCCAAGGGGCGCTGGTGAGGAACTCCATCACGCTGACGGGCATCACTCCCGGCGGCGGCACGTCCGTGGTGGGGAATGAGGTGCAACATCTCACCGTGAGCCCCGTCGCGACGAACGCGGGCTTTTTCACGCTGACTTTTGATCCAGACGCGACTTCGGCCACTCAGTCCTATACCACCGACCCGATCCCGTACAACGCGCCGGCCACGACCAGTCTGGATGAGTCGCTGGTGCTGACCGCGTTCGCGAATGCTGGCACGAATAGCACGTTCAAGCTGACGTTTGCCAACAATCAGGGGGGCGTCACCAGTTTGTTCGACGCCATCGACGCCACGCAAACGAAGATCCTGGTGGATGACGCGGTGGGATTTCCGCCGACGGCGACGCCCGCGAACCCGTTCGTGATTTCGGTCGGGCCATCGACCATTCTGCCTGGGTTTCCCGGTTCCGAGGACATGCTGGTCATTGGAGTGCAGGCCAGTCCGGTCGCAGGCAACGCAAACCGCACCGAGTTCACGGTGGTGCGCGGCTACCACGGCACGGGGCCGGCGGCCAACGTCGGACTGGCGCGCGGTTCGGATGCCACGGTCTTGGAAGTGCGGACGACAAATCTCAATGGCGCGCTGACAGCGCGGCCGAGCGCTCAGCTCATGGCGGCGATCGACAATGTTTCCACGTCGATTGTTCTCAGCACGCTGGGTGGTGGGATCAATGTCTTCCCGGTGAATGCCTTGAGCGCCGACCTCTTGGTGGGTCAGACCACCGTTTCTCTGGTGAACAGTGTGGCCCAGTTCGCAGCGTTGCCACCGGGCTTCCAGATTCTGATCAACGGCGAGGCGATGACAGTCAACAGCGTCGATACGGTCGCCAGGACGTTCGATGTGACTCGAAATTCCAACCCGCTGCTCCAGGCGAACCACACCGCTGGCGCTTTGAATGAATCCGTGATCGTCCCCTTCACGGTGCGAATTGATCGCGAAGAGATGCAGGTCATCGGCGCGGACGTGCCCACGAACACGTTGCTGGTGGTCCGTGGTTCGAGTCCCGCCGCGCATGGTTCGGGGGCCGCGCATCCGGTTCAGCGAGTGGATGACGTGATCACGGTGGTCGATCCGGCTGTCTTCGGGACCGCGCCGTATGAGATTCGAGTCGATAACGAAGACATGTTGGTGACGGGAGTGTTGTCGGGGAATCGACTCGCGGTGTTGCGCGGGATTCACGGGACAGCAATCGTTGCTCACGCGAATGCGTCAGCCAAGGTCTCGCCGTTGGCGACGACAGCTCCGATCGACTTCGATGCCACCGCAGTGGAAATCCAGACCGCGATCACGGACTTGTTTGACGCGGCGGCGATTGACGTGATTGACACGTTGGACGTGGTGGCGACCGGCGGGCCAATCGGTCAGTTCACGCCGGTCGGCGTGCAGTTCATCAACAACCTCAGCAAGCTGAATCTTGATAATCTGACGGCTGACATCGGTGGCATGTCGGGAGATGAGATTCAGGACTTGACCTATGTCGGCGGCACGGTCAATCCGGCCTTTCCGCCACCGACCTACAACATCCGTTTCGCACCGTTTGGCGGTCCGGGGCAAACCACACTCGCGATTCCGTATGACGCGACGGCCGCTCAAATCCAAGCCCAGTTGGATCTCGACCTCACCAACATCAATGCGGGTGATGTTGTCGTGACTCCCGGATTGCTCCCGACTGATCCGGTCACCTTGCGCTTCACTGGGCAGTACGCGAATACGAACATCAATCCGATTGTGGCTTCGAATAACGAGCGGCAGGTGATCACATTCACGGGGAATCCCACCGGCGGCACATTCAAGCTGCGATACCGCGATCCGCTTTTCAACACCTTCGACACGCAGAATATCAATTACCTCCCCGATCCACTGTTGGACCCGACCGGCTCTGGCACGGCCGCGTTGATTGAGGCGGCATTGGAAGCGGTGCCGCTGTCGCCGTTGCAGGCGGGGGTCAAAGTGACGGGGCTGTCACCGACGCAATGGATTGTCGAATTTAATGGACCGGGCTTGGCGGGCACGGATCAGTTGATCTTGCAACAGAATTCCAACTTACTGACCCCTTTGGGGACGTCGCTGATCCAGTTTGCGACCTTGGAAAATGGCGGCAACAGTTCCAGCGGGACCGGGCTGTTCGCCGTGAGCACCGTCGTCCAAGGGGCGACACCTTCGGTCACGGTGGTCGAGCAGACGGCGGGTGTGTTGAGCGTGCAGGACGCATTGATCCGATTGCCCAATTTGGCCGCATCGGACTTGGTGATCAGCGGCATGAGGCTGCCGACGGGGATGGTGGATATTCAATTCACAGGAGCCTATGCCGGTCTGGACGTGACCCCGCTGGCGTTCAATACCACTCCATTTACGGGCGGAGGATTGAACGTCTCTGGAACGGCTTCGAATCCTGGCGTGGTGGTCGTGACCGATCCCGTGCGCTTCTTTGATGGCGAGGTTCAGGAGCTCACGGTCCTGGCGGTGAGCAGCAATCCCGACGTCGTTCCGAACCCGATCGTGACTTACAACTCACCCGACAAGACTGCCACGCTGTCGTTCATCAACAACACCGATCAATTCGGCGAAGCCACGATCACAGTGACGGTGGTGGACTCCGGCTTCGATCAGGATTTGCTGAAGAAGAATGACAATGGGATCACGACCCAGACCTTCCGCGTCACGGTGAATCCGCAGAACGATTTGCCGACGATTCGCGGCTTGCCAGACATCTCACTGCCGAAGAGCAATAGCGCTGCCCCCAAACAGATTTCACTTGCGGGGATCACTCCGGGTGGCGGTCAGCGGGAGAAGAATCAGACTCTGCGAGTCGAAGCCTTTAGCGACAATCTGGCGCTGCTGCCGAATCCCTCGGTTAATTACACGCAGTTCGCCGCCGATGTCCAGACACTTCTCACCAATGGCACGCTGACGCTGGTACCACTGCCGGGCAGGGTTGGCGAGGCGATCATCACCGTGCAAGTGACGGACACGGGTTTGGACAACAGCCTGAATGGCGAGACTGATAACGGTGTGACGACCGTGCGGTTCCGAGTGAAAGTCTCCGAGGCCCCGACACTGGGTGCCACGACGAGTCCCATCACGATTCTTGAAAGCTCGACTCCGTCACCCATTTCGTTGACCGGGATTTCCGACGGCGGCGACACCCCGACGCAAACATTGAGTCTGACGGTCTCGCATATCAACAACACGCTCTTCACGGGAGCTGGCGCGCCGACGATCACCAATCCCAATCCCGTCGGTTCGACGACGTTGACCTATCAACCCACCACGCGAGTCCCTGGGACCGACGTGTTTCATCTGACGCTGACGGATGCGGGGCCGGATGGACTCCTCCAAGTGGGGCCGCCAGATTTTTTGATGACCAATGCGTCAGGCTCGGCCACCACGCTGGTCGTGGCGAATCCGTCCAACTACGCGACGATCCCGACCACGCTGTTGGCGAACCCCGTCACACGCACGCAGACCACCATTGATTTGCTGCCGGGTGCTGGCGCGATGTTTCCCGATCCGGTCTCCGGCCCGGCATCGCCACCGCCCTACGAGATTCAGATCGGCAACGAAGTCATGTTCGTCACCGATCGAGTCGGAGACCAACTGACGGTGGTTCGCGCTCAGGACGGGACTCGTGCCGAGCCGCATGTGGTAAACGACACCGTCGTCAAACCATTCAAGATTCGGATCGAGAACGAAATCCTGCGAGTCACGGGAGTTTCTCTCGGCGCGACGTTGCTGACGGTGGTTCGCGGAGTCAACGGCACAACGGCGACGACTCATGCCGCCAACACGCCCATTGTGCCGCCCGAGGCTTTCGACAATCTCACGATCACGCGCGACATCACTGTCAACGTGACGGCGGTCAACGATGCGCCTTCACTTGCCCCGTTTGTCCCCGCGTCGGTCATGGTCCCGGAGAATTCTGGCATTCAAGTGGTCTCGCTCAGCGGCATCACGGATGGCGAGGCTCCCGGTCTTTCGCAACCACTCGCCGTGAAAGCGGTCACGAGCGATTCCACTCTGATCCAAGACCTTCAGGTGACTTACACCGGTGGGGCGGTCGGCTCGCTGAGCTTCAAGCCCGTGGCCGGAAGGTCGGGAACGGCCACGATCACGGTGACAGTCACGGACGGTGGCCTTGATCGCAATTTACTCACAACGGCTGACAATCGGGATTCCGCGCCGCAGGTTCTCACCGTGACCGTCGTGGCGATCGGCGATCTGCCGACGCTCGGTTCCCTCATCGCCCAGACGGTTGATGAGGACTCCGCCGAGAGAACCATTTCGCTGACGGGCATCACCGACGGCGATGACAACAGACAGCAACTGCGCGTCACCGCGGTCAGCAATGATCCCGCGTTGGTGGCCGTGAATTCGGTCACCTTCACTCCGCCGGTTGGTCCCGCCGGGGTTGGATCGGGGACGCTCAAGTTCAAGTCGGTTGCCGATCGGTTCGGCTCGACGAGCATCACCGTCACCGTTCTGGATGGCGGCGTCGATGAAAAGTTGGGTGACTCCGACGCGCTGCGAGCCGACGTGCTTGCAGGAGCCACGTCGATTCTGGTCGTCGATGCCTCCAAGTTCCCGAAGCTCAACCCGTTTGTCTCGTATCCGATCGTGATCGCCGGCGAGACGCTGACCGTGACCGCCGTGGATACGACGACCAACACGCTGACCGTGCTGACCGGGCCGACGGCTCTTCGCACGGCGGGAACGGTCGTCAGTCAGCCAAATACCGCTTTGGACAACGTGCCTCTGACGCAGACGTTTAATGTCGCCGTCACGGCGGTGAACGATGCTCCGGTGGTCGCCGCCGCAGTTACGTTGACCAAGGTCGGAGACCTTCCCGGTACGCCCACAACGGCCCCGCTCTTTGTGAACGAAAACGTCGGCCCCCTCGCGTCGTACACGATCGACCTGTCCGGCATTAACGCCGGGCCGTTCGAGTCGTCGCAACAGTTGCGGGTCACTGTGACCAGCGACAATCCCACGCTGATTCCCACGCCGATCGTCGCCTACTCGTCGCCGAGTGCGCTCGCGACGCTCAGCTTCACTCCCGCTCTGAACCGTTCGGGTGTCGCCAGGCTGAAGATCCAAATCGTGGACGAGGGGAAAGACGGGGACATCACCAAGACGTTCGACAATCTCGTTTTCAACAAAGAAATCGTCGTCAACGTCCTCCCGTTCAATAAGAAGCCGACGTTGAACGCCGTGACGCTGCCGACCGGAACGCTGTCAGCCGCAATCACCAATGCGGTGACGGCCACGACGATTTCGCTCGTGGATGTGTCGAAGTTCCCAGCCTCGGCGAGTGTCGCGAACCCGTTCACGATTCAGATCGGCGGCGAGCGGATGCAGGTCACGAATGTTGTGGGCAAGACCTTCACCGTCCAACGTGGAGCCTTCGGAACGAGTCGCGTCGCGCACACCACCGCCGAGCCGGTGAATCAAATCGTGATGGAAGATGCCGGTGTCACCACCGTCGGATTGTCCGGCATCACGGCGGGAGCCAATGAAACGCAAATCCTGAAGGTCACGCCGACCATCTTCGCCAGTTCCATCCCCGGTCTGATTACGAATCTGTCGGTCGATTACACCTCCCCCAATTCCACCGGCACGTTGCGATTCACACCCGGTGCGAATCTGTTCGGCACCGCGACGATCCGACTCACGGTCGAGGACGCGGGATTCAACGGCACGTTGGTGGATCCAGGTGCCACGGACAACGCCAGCGACTTCCGCGACTTCACTGTCACGATCAACGGCATTGAGGACGGGCCGTCCTTCACCGTGCCGACGAATGCGACGATCAACAAGAACAACTTCCAGAACCTTCCCGTGAATCTGACCGGCGTGTACGACGGCGATCAGAACTCACAGACGCTGACGCTCAGCTTCGCCAGCAGCAATTCGACGTTCGTGCCGCCTCCGGCGAACATCGTGCTGTCGCCGCTGGCTCCGTCCGCAACACCGCGAACGGTGCCGGTCAATTTCAGTTCCATCATCACCAATCAAACCGGTCCCGTGACGATCACGGTCACGGCGAATGACGGCGTGTCGGCTCCGTTGACCAAGAACTTCGTTCTCAATGTCGTTGACGTGAATCTGCCTCCCACGATCAACATGGCGTCGCCGAGCAGCTTTGTGTTGGCGGAAGGCAACCCCGCTCTCCAGTCCGCGACGTTCGATGGGATCACGGCGGGAAGCGGTGAATCGACGCAGACGCAGCAAGTCTCCGTCTCTGCGGATATCCCCTCCGCGTTCTCGGTGTTGAATTTGAATTACACGCCGGGTGCCGCGATGGGATCGGTCGATTTCACTCCCTCGCCCGATGCGGCCGGGAATTTCACGATCACCCTGAAGGTCGCGGACAACGGCCCCAACCTGATCTTCGGCGACGCCGATGACCGGATCACGACGACTCCCATCAGCGTGTCGATTAACGAGGCCAATGACGACGATCCGGAAACGCTCATTGACCCCGCCGATCTCGTGATCCCATTCAGTTCAACTCCCGTGGAGAAAACGGTGAACCTCACCGGCATCGGAGCCGGGACGTTTGAAAATACGGCCGTGACGGTCATGGCGGTCAGCAACAACACGGCACTCATTCCGCATCCGATGGTGACCTACACCGGCGGTTCGACCGGTACGTTGAAGTTCACTCCGCAGGTCGCCGGGATGGTCGGCACCGCCACGATCACCGTGACCGTGGATGACGGTGGGATCAACGGAGCCTTCAGCCAAGACTTCTTCGTCCATGTCGTGAATCCTCCGACGCTCAATCCGGCCGGGACGGCCCCGATCCCCAATCCGCCTCCGATTCCAGAAGACACGATTGGCACCCAGACGGTTCTGCTCAGCGGCATCAGCGATGGTGACGGCGGACTACAGGGGGGTGTTCAAGTCACCGCCGTCGTGGTCGGTGGCCCGGCGGGGCTGATTCAGAACCTCTCGGCCAACTTGCCCTCGCCGACCGCTACGGACGGCAGCATCACCTATCAACTGGGTGCCGACTTGAACGGAACGGCAACCATTCAGGTCACGGTCAAGGATCAAGGCTCCATCGCGGGCTTCAACGACGGAGATGAATCGACCGTCGTCAAGACGTTCAACGTGATCGTTACGCCGGTCAACGACACTCCGACATTAACCGCTCCCGCCACGCTCACGCTGACCGAGGGAGGGGCAGCCGTCCCGCTCAATCTGACGAACATCTTCGCGAAGTCTGGATCGCTGCTGGACGAGGCCAACCAACCGTTGCGAGTCACGGCCGTCAGCCTGGACACGTCCAAGGTCACGGTTTCGCCAGTCAGTTATTCCAGCCCCAACTCGGTGGGCTCGTTGCTGGTCTCTCCCGTGGGAGACACGTTCGGTGGACCGATCACCGTCAGGATCACGGTCGAGGATGGCGGCCCGGACAATAACCTCTCGACGCCAGGCAATCTGACCTTCTCGCAAGACGTGATGGTCAGCATCACGGAGGTCAACGACAAGCCGACGCTCAACACGATCAACAACGTGACGGTCAACGAAGATTCCGGCACGGGAACGGTGTCGCTGACGGGCATCACCGCCGGGCCGGGTGAGTCTCAAGGGCTGACGTTCCTGGCCACCAGCAACAATGACTCGCTGATTGCCGATGGCAGTCTCTCGGTCATCAATTTCAACTCGATCGCCAAGACGGCCACGCTGCAATTCACACCAGAGCCTGAACAATTTGGCGAGGCGACGATCACAGTGCGGGTGACGGACGACGATCCGACGAATCCGCAATTCTTCGAGCAGACCTTCAAAATCACCGTCAAGGCGGTCAACGAGAGTCCCACGATTACGGGGCTGACCCTGCCGGATACCACCATTATTCCGCCGACCGGTGGAGCCTTCTCGATCGACGAGAACCTGGCGGTGGGGACGGTCATCGGCACGTTGAATTTCCAGGACGACATGCCGGCCGCACTGGCACTGAGCATCACGGCCACCAGCGGGGGAACCGCCGTGAATGCGTTTTCGATCGACAACAACGGCGTCATCCGCGTGTCGAACGCGGCGGCGATCAACTTTGAATCCAATCCCACCATCAACCTCACGGCGAAGATCACCGACAACAGCACGGTGGGTCCGACGTTCCCTGCCGTGACGGCCAGCTTCGCGATCACTCTCAACGACCTCGCCGAAGTGTTGACCATCGGCGCGGCCAACTGGGCGACCGGCGGATTGACCATCACCCGTTCGACCGACGGCAAGGTGCATGTCGCCAGCTCGACCAATCCGAATGTCGTGCCGGCGCACTTCTATGCGAGCATCACGCAAATCGAAGTCACTGGCACCACTGGCTCGGATGTGTTGACGGTCGATTACTTGTCGGGCTTCGATCCCGTGCCGACCGGTACGTCGCCGGGGTTGGTCTTCAACGGGGCGGCGGGGAGCGCGGACACGATCAAGTTTGCCAACGCGAATTTCGGTGAACTCGAAACGACCTTCAGCGGCTCCACCACGGCGGACATTGAAGACGTGGCGGGGAGCCTGGGCTCTATCAGCGTGACGAACGTCGAAGCCATCGCGTTCAACACGACCGTGACCGCTAGCAATTTGAAGTTCGTTTACGGGACGGCCAACGATGTCATCACGTTTGTGGATGACGGCGCGACAACGAACGATCTGACGAACTTCACGTCCCCCTCGTCTCCGAAAGTCACCTTCCCGACTCTGACGGCGGGCGTGACGATCGACACGGGCGAGGGCAACAACACCGTGACGTTCAACACGGTCGAAGATGCCTCCGGCCCGGCGATCACCGTGCAGGGTGGCGGCGGCAACGATCAGTTGAGGGGAACCACCGCCGTCGGACGATCGCTGGTACTGCGAGGCGGAGCCGGCAACGACACGCTGGTGGGGGGCATTGGCAACGACGTGCTCGAAGGCGAAGACGGCGACGATCTGCTGACCGGCCTGCTCGGCGATGACAACTTGGATGGCGGATCGGACACGAACACGTTGATCGAGTCGGTCACAGTGGATTTCTTCTTGGACGCGGGCAGTGCGACGGGGCTGGGCAGCGACTCAATCAGCAGCTTCCAGTTCGCGGTGCTGACGGGCGGAGCCGGCGCGAACACGATCAGCGCGGCGGGCTTCGGCGGTCAGGTGACAATCAACGGCGGCGCGGGTGCGGACATTCTGACGGGCAGCGCCCAAGACGATGTGCTCACAGGAGGAGCCGACAGCGATCAGATCGACGGCGGAGACGGCACGGACATTCTGAAGGAGTCCGGCAACTTCAACTTCACGCTGACCGATGCGGGGCTGACCGGCTTGGGGAACGACACGCTGCTCAACAACAGCATCGAACTCGCGCATCTGACCGGCGGTTCTGGGAACAACACGTTGGACGCGAGCGGCTTCAGCGGTGCCGTGTCGCTGTTCGGTGGAGCGGGGAACGACATCCTGAAGGGTGGACTCGGCGACGATTCGATTTCCGGTGAGGCGGGCAATGACACTCTGACCGGCAACGGCGGCACGAATAGCCTCGACGGTGGCACGCATGTCGCCACCACCACTTCGGAAGGGGATCAAGTCTGCGAAACGGGTGACTTCGATATCACCGCCACCGCGACTCAAGTCATCACGGGAGTGGGAGTCAACAACTTCACGACGATCGAGACGGTCAAACTGGTCGGTGGTGCCGGCGACAACACGCTGACCGTCGATGGCTTTACCGGCTCGACCACGCTGCAAGGGGGCAACGGGAACGACACGTTGATCGGCGGTAGCGGCAAGGATTCGCTCGACGGCGGCAATGGCGATGACCGTCTGACCGGCAACGGGGGCAACGACACGTTCAACGGCGGAGCCAACATCGACACGCTCTTTGAAGAGGGCGTCACCAGTCTGACGCTGACTCCCACGACGATGTCGGGCCGAGGCAGCGACAAGCTGATTAGCGGCACAATCGAAATCGCCAGCCTGATCGGCACGGACGGCAACGACACGATCAGCGGTGCCACCTACGCCGGAGTCATGATCATCCGAGGCAAAGATGGTCAGGACAAACTCACGGGCGGAATTGGTAACGATCAGATCGATGGCGGCGATGAGACCGGCCCAGTGATCGGCGACAAGATCAAGGGTGACACGATCAGCGGCGGCAAGGGGAACGACGTGATCCTCGGCGGTGCTGGCGACGACAGCATCCTCGGCGGTGACGGAGACGACGTGATCGACGGCGAGGAGGGTCACGACACGATCAGCGGTGACAACAACAACGACACGTTGATCGGTGGTATCGGCCGAGACTCGCTGTCCGGCGGGAACAACTCCGGCAGCATCACCAGCAACGACTTGCTGTACTCCGGCGATTTCTTGAGCGGTTCTGTCGCGGATGACGAAACCGACACCATAGTCAGCGGCACCGGGACAGATACGGTGATTGGCGAATCGGGTGTCGATGTTCTCAACAGCACGACCAATGCAGCGAGCGAGATCGACGCGCTCTTCACGTTTGATATCGACAAGTACAACTTGCTCTTCGCGACGTTGCTCAATCCGTAGCTCAGGCGGCTCTGAGAGCTCAGAGGCGCGGAGCATGTGAACGAGAGGAAACGACCGCGAAACCGAAAACTCCGAAAGCGGGGGATTGACTGAGATCGGGCTGCTCGTCACTTTGTCGCCGCGATTGCGAGTGGAAGCGCACGCGGGCTGCCACAAGTTTGAAAGTCATACCGGCCGGTCGGATTCTCCGGGTCGAACTCGCAAAGCGGGATTCGTCCATTGAACCGGCGATTCGCAATCGGGTGAGACGACACTCAAAAGCGAAGCCAACGACAGGATGCGTTGCGGACGGTGAAGCCCTGCGGAGATTGCTCCTCGGTGGCGAAATCGCCAGTCGTCAAAAAGTGGAATTTTCTATTTGACGAAACAGTAAATGCCATTCTGCGCGTTGAGCGCGGGAGGTCTGTTTCGTCATTGCCAAGCCAGTCAGCGGGTGCGGGCCAACGCCACCCCCAGGCAGCACTTGGTCGTTGCGAGTGATCGTGACGATCCTGCCGGGGGTTGAAGTCAGTTGAGCCAAATTTCTTTTGCACCCCGGGCCGAACGGTGACGCTGGACAAACTCCCGCGCGCCTCGATAAGCCCCAAGTATCTGTCATCGGGAGAAATTGCCCATGTTGCTGACGTCCTGGATTCGCGCGTTGCGTCAGTCCTTTAGTCGCCGCCGAGCCCTCAGTCGAGTTCGTCGCCAGGTTGGTTCCACCAGCCCTGTGTCGCTTCGCAAACACTCTGTGGCCGAAGTTCTGGAAGAGCGGTCGCTCCTGGCGGCCTTCGTTCTCGACAGCGCGACCTTCACCAGCACGGCCACCTCGCCGGGCATCAATATCACCAACAGCACGCTCGACGCGAACAACGACGGCATCTCGGACTTTGATAACCTCGTGATCGCGTCGTCCGATGTCCCCATTAACGTGTCGGGCACGGGCGTTGGGATCAGGATCAACCTGACCAATCTGACCGGGTTGAATCACATCACGATCGAAAACGTGACCGTGACCGGCGGCCCCGTCGCGGGAGCTTCGACGTTCCAGGGAATCAGCGTGACGCTCAATAACGTCGCGATCCAGTCGCTGACGGTTGATCAAGCGACCGTCACCTCGACCAATGCCAACGGCATCGACCTGAACCTGCAAAACATCGGGACGGTTGGTGGTGCCGACGTCACGATCAAAGACTCGACGGTGCGATCCACGAATGCCACTGGCGTTCAAGTCACGCTGGGCAGCACCACGCAAAATGCGCGTCTGGCCGCGCTCAACTTCGCCGACTCAACGCTGGAAGGGATCGGTGTGACCAGCACCGCCGGCGCGACGTTCCAATCCACGATCGACCAGACGTCCGTCAAAAACACCCGCGTGCAAGACGGTTCCGCCAACCCAGTCGCGCGGAGCATCACTTACAACCTCACACGCACGACGGTGGGTGACTTGCGCGTTGAAGACAATCCGCTGTTCCGTGGCGTGAGCATCACGACAACCGACTCGCCGTTGAACGCGGTCACGATCGCCGACAACGCGAACATCAACCTGTCGGCCATCACGGCGGCCACCAACGGAATCAACATCACCGCCACGACCACCAATGCCGCCGCGGGCACGGCGTTGCAGGCGGACGTCGAGAATCTGTTGATCCGGAACAACACGATCGCCGGCAACATCGCGAACGCCAACACGGCCAAGGGCATTGTCCTGACTCTCACGGACAGCAACCTCGGCAGTTACACCGACGTGCAAGCTGGCGCGACGATTCGTGACAACACGATCCGCAATCTGTCGGGCAACCTGCTGAATCCGCTGGCTCTGGCCGCGGGCGTGCAAATCACGGCGGGGGTGCAAGTCCTGGCGAATGGAACGTCGCCGTTCGTAACGGCCAACGGCGGGCTGCCGCTGCTGGTGGATTTCGATGGCGACGCGGCCAACGATGACGGCAACGGCATCCTCAACAACTTGCTGACCCCGGCTGGGGCGGGCGGGCGGCACATCAACGGCCAGGGGTTGGTCATTTCGACGACCGCCAACACGACGTTCCGGGGCGACATCACGGGCAACACGATTCAAAACATCTTCCGCGAAGGAATGTTGCTGAGCTTCCGCGACCGGCCCACGGACGCGACGTTCGACTCCTTGGCGTTGAACATCGACGGCAACACCGTCGATCAGGTCCGTCAGGCGGGAATTGATCTGAGTCTGGTCAACTCGGCCGTGGGAGCCTTCACGCTGACCGACAACACGGTTACCAGTGTGGAAGACCCGGTGGCTCTCACGCCCGACGCCATCTCCGTCAGCTTGATTGGGACGAACGTCGCCCAGGTCGCCGCGAACATCCTGCGAAAGTCATTTATTGAGGGCAACTTTCTGGGCGTGACGGCAGCGGGAGTCGCCGGGCAGATTGGACGTCACGGGATTTTCTTCACGGCTCAAGAAGCGTCCGAAGTTCAAGACCTGCAAATCCGCAACAACACCATTCGAACCGTGCAGGGGGATGGCATTGCGTTCGATCGCCAGGACCGGGCCACATTGCTCACCGTGAACCCGGAAAGCGATCAGGTTCGCGCGGTGACCATCGCGGACAACTCGGTGACCAATTCCGCGCAGAACGGTATATCGCTCGACGTGCAAAACGGCAGTTTGGATCTGCTGGACTTCGAGGTCCGTGACAACTTCATCGGGACCGACGCGGCAGGGAACGATCTCGGCAATGGCGGCGATGGCATCAACTTGGTGGCTCGGGCCGATGCCCGGATGCTGGTAGATATCACCAACAATCGGATTCAGTTCAACAACGGCGACGGCATCGACCTCTTGGACGATTCCGACGCCGTGACGGACAAACGGCAAATCGGAGGAACCTGGAACGGCAATACCATCAGCAACAACTCGGCCAACGGCATCAACATTCGGGGCCGGCATGGGTTGTACGACGAAGCCACCGGGATCATCACCGCGGTGATCATTGGGCAAGAGACGAATGACGCCAGCAACAGCAACATCATTCAAAGCAACGGCGGCAACGGTCTGCGGATCACGTCGACCGGCGAAGTGGGATTCACGGACAATCTGGTCGCCAGCAACGGCAGCTCGGGAATCTTCGTGCAGAGCGGCAGCGAGCGGATCGCGATCCGCAATAATCAGATTGAGGCGAACGTCGGCAAGGGAATCGACCTGGAAGGGGGCGGGAGGTTGGACGCGTCGATTCGGAACAACGTCGTCACCCGACAAGTGAGCGGCGCGTTGGTTGGGGACGGTATCGAATTGACGAATCGAGGCGCGAACATGAACGTGCTCGCCACGGGGAACTTCGTCAGCGAAAACGCGGGCAAAGGCGTGGAAGTTTTGAACCTGGGCAGCGGAGCGATGCAGTTCCGCTTTGGTGACGGCACGGCCGAAGGTCTGAATACGGTCCAACGCAACCAGCAGGTCGGTTTCTACGTTGTCAATTCGACGGACTTTGGGCAACAGGAAGACGTGCTCACTGTCTCGGCTGGCGGTGCGGCGACCTCTTCGCCGGACATGATGTTGGACGTCGACACCAACATCATCGAGAACAATGGCCAGGGGACGGTGATTGCGGGCGGGAGCGGTTTGGTTCTCCGCGCCGGTTCCGCCGGTGCACCAGGCACAGGAGGTGGCGGTAGCGATCTCTCGTTCGCGGCAACGTATGCGGGTGAAGTGGGAGCCACGAGCGGTGCTCCAGGGGCCGGGAACGGACGCATCAATGCCCGCATCACGAATAATCGGTTTGAAGGCAACTTCGGCAATGACTTCGTGGTCGATCCCTTCATCTCGAACAACCAAAACGATCCGAACTTCCAAACGACCGGAACCTGGAATAGCGGTTCGGCTCCGCCCGTTTTCAACATTGCCAGCATTCAGCATGACCCGCTGGCACGCGTGAACTTGGTTTTCAACGGCAACACGGGCAACGGTATCGATGTGCAACGCGGAGAACCCGGTTTCACCAATAACGAGGCCGACTTCAAATCGCGCACGGCAAATCACAATCCTGGTCCCGGCGGTCCGTTCGGAAGTGGCACGAGAAGCCGTAGCATCATTCGGTTGGGAGGCGATGGTGCTCCGAACTTTCCGACCGTTGGATATTCGATGGTTTATCCCGCGCTGGATCCGACGGGAGCCAGCACGTTGCGGGTTGAGGCGGGATTTGATCGGTCGGGAATCGTGGCGGGGTTTCCGTTCTTCAGCACCTCGGCTCCCGGTCCTGGCAGCGACGACAACTTCGATGACCCTGGCAGTTGGACCGTGGTGCCCGTCGGGACGTTTAGCTATCCAGACGTGGATGCTCCGACGTTGTTGATGGCCGACGTGGTCGATTTCGCGACTCCTCTCAACACCTCGCCGGGCGTGGTGCAGATCGACTTCACGGAGTTCGTCGTCAACGTGGATATCACGGACTTCCGGCTGCTGCGCGACGGCGTGCTGGTGCCGCTGGAGAGTGCTCCGGGAGTCCCGTTGGCGGTCACACCGGTGCTGGCATCGGAAGACCCGAACAATCCGGGAGCCTTCAGCAGTTTCACGATCGACTTGTCGATTCCCTCGGCCATCCAAGGGGATTACGAGCTGCAAGTGTTGTCGGTCGACAGCACCAACCCGACGTTTACCTCGATCCGCGATGTGATCTTGCAGCTCAATGGCGTGGGGAATTCGCTGACGCGGGTGATCGACGGTGACGGCGTATTGCAGGAATACACGACCCGCCATCTCTTCACGGTGGATACCTCGAATCCAGTGGCGACGATTTCGTCGATCACTCCGCTGCGAAACTCGGCGGCGGGGATTGTGACGGTCACGTTCGACGAGTCGGTCAGCGGCGTGGACATTGCCGACTTCACGTTGACCCGCGATGACGACGGGCTGGGGCCGAATGTTCCAGTCGCGGTGAACCTGGGCAGCGTCACCGTCGTGCAGGTCAGCAATTCGGTTTACACGCTGAATCTCAATCAGCTCACCGGAGCGCCGGGGGATTACCGGTTGCAGTTGGTTTCGACCGACCCGAATCCCAGCTCGCAGATTTTGGATGCGGCCAACAACCTGGTCGCGAACGTCGGCGGGATCGCAGCCTTCGAGACGTGGACCGTGGACACGACGTTGCCCGTGGTCATTTCGATCGACACCGCACCCTCCACGTCACCGAATAACATCATCAACAGCCCGGTCACCTCGGCGCAGATCAACTTCCAAGAGTCGGTGACTGGTGTCGATCTGAGCGACTTCAAGCTGACGCTCACGAACGCTTCCGGGACGGTCAGCGATGTTCCGCTCACGGCGCTGACGACTCCCTTCTTCCAGAACTCGGCACTGCAATACGAAATTAACCTGAGCGCCGTCACCACCACGGCGGGCACCTACACGCTGACGCTCAACGCGGTGAATTCGGGGATCTTCGATCTGGCTCAGAACGCCTTGGAGACGAGCTTCCCGAAGACCTGGGTGCTGGATACCTCCGCGCCGGGCCTCGACATCGTCGATGTCGCGCCGGACCCACGGCAGGCTCCGGTTGATGCGCTCAACACGATCTTCACGGAAGCGGTCAGTGGCCTGACGATCGACCAATATGTTCTGGCGTTCGATGACGGCACCAACGCGACCAGCGGCACGATCGGCAATGCGACCAACGCGCCGACCATCGTCGTCACCTCGAACGGCCACGGCCTGACGAACGGAACGCGGATCACCGTTTACGGAGTGCAAGGCAACACGAACGCCAACGGTGTCTTCACGGTCATGAACGTGACGGCCAATACGTTCGAGTTGTTCGACTTGGCGATGGTGCCGAATGCGGTGCCTGGCAACGGCATCTACACCAGCGGCGGCCGCTGGGCGCGGAACATCAGCTTGGGTGCGTCGTCCATTGAGATGCAGACGCCGACTCGGTTCGTCGCCAATTTGGCGGCGGTCACGAACAATCCGGGCACCTATCTCGTGTCGCTGTTGGCGAACGGGGCCGCGCGGGACACCGCGAACAATCCGTTGACGCCGGCGACCTCGCCGTTGGCGGACATCCCGATGCACCTGCGGGACTCGCTGGGCTTTGTGATGACGGCGGCTCCGGCGCAGTTCAACGTCGCCGGGCAAGACATCTGGACCTATGGGCCGGATGTGGCTCCGACGGGCGTGATCTCTCCGTTGCCCGCTTCGATCGCCACGAATGCCGGTACGTTGACGATCACGTTCAGCGAGCCGTTGCAGCCGATCAATGGAGCCACGCCGGTCGATGTGGCGGACTTCCAGTTGCGATTGAACGGCGTGAACGTGCCGCTCGCCGGCAAGGCGATCATCACGCAGACCAGCGCCACGACATTCCAGTTGGACCTGACGGCCACCGGTTTGACCGACGGCAACGGCAACTATGAGCTGTCGCTGCTGTCCTCTTCGACGACGCCGACACCGATTCGCGACACGACGGGGAACCTGCTGTCCCCCACGTTCGCGACCGGCATTGCCAGCCAGATCACTTGGACGAAGATCGCCGCCGATCCGTCCGTGACCACGATCACCGGTGTCTTCAACGACGGCACCGATCCGGCCACCGCCTCGAAGTTGCGAGCCGTCCAGAATCTGACGATCAACTTTTCGACCGACGTGAACTTCGTCAACGGTCTGTCGGATGCGTCGCAGTACTTCCGGCTGACTCGGCAAGCGAACAACGGCACCGGCCCGGTGCTGCCGGTCTCGCTGGATGGCGTGCCGATCACGCGAGTCACGGCGCGGCAGTATCGGATCAATCTCAGCGCGCTGACGGGTGCCGACGGCCGCTACACCTTCACCGTCTTGGCCAGCGACTTGATCACGTCGGCGGTGGCCCCGTTGGGTTTGACGCTGCTGAATTCCAAGTCGATCAATTGGACGAAGGACGGCACCATCCACATTGTGCCCGACGATGCGAACAACTCCACCAATCCCAACAAGAACGCCAACTCGGTGCTCACCGATGGGACCGATGCGACGGCGCTGAACAATGAAGTGGTTCGCACATCGGCCGGTCGCGTGACTCTGCGAGCGGCCATCCAAGAGGCCAACAGTCTGGCGGGCGACGACTCGATCGAACTGGGCGTCGGCACCTATGTCCTGACAGCGGGCGGCGCGCAAGAGGACTCCGCCGTGTCGGGCGACTTGGACATCCTTCAGAACCTGACGATTCGGGGAAAAGGAGCCGGTCAGACGATCATCGACGCCAGCGGATTGCCGGCGGCGCAGCGTGACCGCATCTTCCAGGTCATGTCCGGCGCGACGCTGACTTTGCAGGGAGTGACTCTGCTGGGTGGCAGTGTGCTGGGCAGCCAGGATGGCGGCGCGATTCTGAATTCGGGAACGCTGAATCTGTCCGATGCGACGATTGGCACCACCGACGCCACGCTGGTCGCGACCAAGGGGAACCGATCGCAGGATGACGCGGGTGCGATTCTGAATGCTGGCACGGCGACGATCACTCGCACCACGATTGCCGGTAACACCGCGACCGGGGTCGGGACTGGCGGCGCGATCCGCAACACGGGCACGCTGATGCTGACCAACAGCACGTTGTCCGGCAATACGTCAGCCAGCCACGGCGGCGGCTTGATCAACGTGCTCGGAGCGACCGCGACTCTCGAAGGGGTGACGATCTCCGGTAACACGGCGACCTCTGGGGCTGGCGGCGGCATCCGCAACGACGGGACGCTGCGGTTGATCAACGACACGATCGCCTTCAATCGCTCGGTGGCAGCACAGGGCGGGGCGGGCATTTCGCGCAACGGTGTCATCACCATCGGCAACACGATCGTCTCCGACAACCTGTTCACGAATGCCACGCTCAATGATTTGTCGGCCGGAGCGTTTGTGTCTTTGGGTGGCAACCTGATCCGCACTCCCGTCGCGGGGACTGTCGGTTTTGCTGTGGCGGAACTCAATCAGAATCCGAACCTGCAACCGCTGGCCAGCAATGGCGGGCCGACACAGACACATGCAATTCTGGTCAACAGCATCGCGGTCGATCGCGGTTTGGTGGCCAACATCAGCGCGGGTGTGACGACCGATCAGCGCGGTGCGCCGCGCCTCCTGGATGGTCCGGCAGTGGGCAATTCCGTGGACTCCGGTGCGATCGAGTTCGGCAACTTCTTCGTCAACACGACGACCGACACGCCCGACATCAATCCGGGCGACGGACTGGCTCAGGACGGTCTGACGCTGACGTCGCTCCGCGCGGCGATCATGGAGTCCAACGCGCTCGCCGGCGAAAGCGCGATCCTGCTCGATGGGCAGGTCTATCGGCTGGACCGAGCGGCTCCCGACACGACCGCTCCGGTGGTCAGAAGCATCACCGGTGTCCCGACTGCTCCCATCACAGTCGGTGGTGTGGGAGTCGTCACGATCACCTTCTCGGAAGACGTCGCGGGCTTCGACCTGGCCGACCTGACTTTGACTCGCACGGTCGGAGCGGTGGTCACCAACATCCCGCTGACCAGTCCTGCTTTCACGCTGACCCAGGTCAGCCGTTCGGTCTACACAATCAATCTGGCGAACGTCACGGGTGTCACGAACGGGCTTTACACACTATCGGTGAACGCGGGTGGCTCAGGCATCCGCGACAAAGAGAACAACGCGCTGGCGAATTCCGCCTCGGTCAACTGGGTGCGCGGCACAGACACATTCGTGCCGACGGTCGCGATGACGCCGATCGTCAACCAGCCGGTCATCAACGCGGGCATCGCCACGGTGACGTTCAGCGAGCGGGTCAACGGCGTGTCGATCAACAACTTCTCGCTGACGCGCAATGGCGTGGCGGTCCCGCTGACGGGAGTCAATCTGACCATCACTCAGGACGCCAACTTCGGCATGCGCACGGTCGTGACGTTGGACCTGACGACGGTCTCGCAGCCGGTCGGCAACTATGTCTTGAGCGTCAACCCCATCCCGACCCCCGGAACGACCGTGACGATCCGGGACACGGCGAACAACAATCTGGCGGTGGGAGCCTCGCAGGCTTGGTCGAAGGTCGCATTCGCGCAGTTCGCGGCGATCACGACGCCACGTTCGGACGCGGTGACGAGTGTCACTCTGCAATTCAGCGAGCCGGTTGCCGGCTTGGTCGCCGAGGATTTCACGCTGACTTATGACGATGGCACCGGTCTGGGATTCCAGCCGGTGACGATCACCTCTCCGACTCTGGCGACGCTTGGCCCGGTCGTGACGACTCCCGCCAACGGTAACGCGGCGACGCAGTGGACCTTCACCTTCACCAACAACGAAGCGGCTCGCGACGGGCTGTATCAGCTCAGCTTCGATGGCCTGACGAACGGCAACGTGCTGGTCACCGCGACGGGCGCGAACTTCATCCCGACGACGGCGAACCTGGCGTTCCAGGTTGGAGAAAACCTGTCGCTGTTCGGCGACCTGGACATCTTCGGCGGTGCGGCCGGCAGCGTGCAGATCATCGGCGTCAGCAAGGATGTCACCGCGAACTCGCTGGGAGTCACCGTCAACCCGTCGATCATCGACGCGCAAGACTCGCTGGGTGTCAGTCGCGACCGGCTGTTCGATCTGCAGGCGACCTCGAACGTGACGATCAGCGGCGTCGAAATGCGAAACGGCCGGGTCGTCTACGAACGGAACGGCGGCGGCATTCGCAACCTGGGTGCGCTGACGATCAACAATTCCGATCTGCTCAGCAGCTTCGCGGACGGCAACGGCGGCGGCATCAGCAACGGCGACAGCTTGAACGTCGGCACGTTGATTCTGAATGGCTCGGCGCTGCAATCGAACTCGGCAGGAGCGTCCAGCAATCCCAACGCGTCGCAGTTCGGCAAGGGGGGAGCGATCTTCAACGCCAGCGGCACGGTGACGATCACCGACGGCACGTTCTCGTCGAACGCGGCCTTCACCGACGGCGGCGTGATCTACAACGACAGCAACACGACCGCGACGATCAGCAGCTCGACATTGTCGAACAACACGGCGGGCGGCGACGGCGGTGCGCTCTACAACGGCGACATTTCGACGCTGACCATTTCCACCACCACGTTGGCCAGCAACGTGGCGGATGCGGACAACAACGGCGAAGGCGAAGGGGGAGCCATCTTCACGGAAGGCTCGGCCACGCTGAGTTTGAACACCAGCATTCTGCGATCGAACAGCGCTCGCGCCGGCGGTGCCTTGTACAACGAAGACGCCAGCCTGACGCTGGACTCCAACCTCTTTGAACTCAATGAGGCCAAGGGAGGAGTCTCCGGCGGACTGGGGATCGGCACGGGAGTCGGCGGCGCGATCTTCAATTCGGTGGGAGGCATTCTGGTCCTGACCAACGGCGTCTTCACATCGAACATGGCCAGCGATGATGGCGGCGCGATTCAGAACTACGGCGTGCTGGGGATTACCGGCACCGAGTTCGTGAACAACGTCGCGGGCACCGACGATCGTTCCGGCGACATCGACAACGGCCGCGGCGGCGCGATCTACAACGATGACGGATCGGTGATCCTCACCAGCGTTGAGTTCTCGCTGAACCAGTCCTTCGGCCAGGCCGGCGCGCTCTACAACCAGGACGCGGGCTTCGTTTCGATCTCGCTCTCGACGTTCACCGGCAACAGCGCCGCGGGCGATGCCGGAGCGATCTACAACGATGACGTGGGACAAGTGCTGATCGACCGCAGCACGTTCGCCAGCAACGTCGCGACCGGAGACGGCGGCGGCCTCTACAACGACTCCGAACTCAACAGCAGCCCGCTCTCTCCGGCCAGCAGCCAGCTCGTCGGCAACATTCTGGCGGCCACCGGATCGCTCACCCTGCTGGATGCCAGCCAGTTCCCCTCGCAAGGAGGCTTCCTGATCGTGATCGGCACGGAAACGCTGCTGGTCACGGAAGTCGTCGGGAACACGTTCTCGGTGGTTCGCGGCGTCCACGGCACGAACGCGGCGGCCCACAACAACAACGACCCGGTCCTGCTGGTGGATCGCCCCGCAGCGGCAGCCGTCATCACCAGCAGCACGTTCCAGCAAAACCGCGCCAGCGATGGCGGTGCGATCTTCAATCGCGGCTTCGGACCTCTGAACGTGCAGAACAGCACGCTGTCGGCCAATACCGCAACCCTCACCGGCGGCGGCTTGGCGAACTTCGGCAACGCCTCGTTGCTCAATGCCACCCTGTATCTCAACAACGCGCCATCGGGAGCCGGGATCGCCAGCAACAGCGATGGCAGCAGCCCACTGGCCCTCGTCACCTTGCAGAACACGATCGTGGCGGGCGGAACGACCTCCGCGGATCTGAGCGGCTCGGACGCCAACTTCAGCGACGCCGGTCACAACCTGATCGAAGACGTCGGGACGATCACGCTGTTTGGCGCGTCGGGCACGAACATTCTGGGACAAGACCCGCAGCTCGACGTGTTGCAGGACAACGGCGGCCCGACATTCACGCACGCCCTGCTGTTCGGCAGCTTGGCACGCGATACCGGTGACAACGTCGGCACGACGGCCGGCGATCAACGCGGCTTCACTCGTATCTTCGACGGCGACGGCAACGGCATCGCCACGGTTGATATCGGCGCATTCGAGTCCGGGTTCATCATCAACAGCTTCGCCGACACGATCGACGAGAACATCCTCGACGGCATCAACGCCGACCGCTTCGGAGTCAGCACGCTCCGAGCGACCATCATGCAGGCCAACGCCCGCGTCGGCGAAGACACCATCATCCTCAGCCCCGGCACCTACACCCTGACGTTGGGGGGCCGCGACGAGGACGGAGCAATCACCGGCGATCTGGATATCACCGACACGCTCAACATCATTGGCTCCGGCACCGACCAGACCTTTATCGACGCGGCCCAGATCGACCGCATCTTCCACGTCCTGCCCGGAGTCAACCTGAACCTCTCGAACCTCACCCTGCAACGAGGTAACGCATCGACCACGGAGAACGGCGGCGCGGTACGCAACGAAGGGACCGTCGCGCTCCGCAACGTCCGGGTGCTGGATAGCTCGGCGGCGCTCGGCGGTGGACTCTTCAACGACACCACCGGCACGCTGACCGTCAACGACAGCCTGTTCCGAGGCAACACCGCGTTCCTGCAAGGGGGTGCGATCTACAACAACGGCAGCCTGGAATTGACTGGCAGCGACATCGGCGTCGCGACTCAGTTGGCCGCCAGCCTGACGAACAGCCGCTTGACCGCGTCTGTCGCGGCGACCGCGTCGGGTGCCACGAGCATGATCACGTTGGATTCGGTCGGCCAGTTCCCAACGACCGCCGGGTTCGTCATTCAAGTCGATGCCGAGCAAATGCTGGTGACGGCCATCGCCGGGACCACGTTCACCGTGACTCGCGGAGTGAACGGCACGGCGGCGGTGGCGCACGCCACCAACAGCAATGTTGGGCAGACAACCGTGACGGTGGCCGATGTCAGCTCGTTCCCGATCGCGCCCGGCTTCGTGATCCGCATCGACAGCGAAGAGATGCGCGTGACGGCGATCTCCGGCAACCAGTTCACGGTCGTCCGGGCGACCAACGGCGTGCTGGCGTCTCACGTTCAGAACGCACTGGTCTCGCAAGGCAACGTGGCCAACGCGCATGGCGGCGGCGTGTACAACTTGGGGACCGCGTTGATCACCCAGAACTTCTTCGTGGGGAACATCTCCGAGTCACGCGGCGGCGCGATCTACAACGCCCGAACGGCGGCGGTCAACACGGTGGATATTCGCCAATCGACGTTCGCCGACAACTTCGCCAGCTCTCGTGGCGCGGCGATCTACAACGAAGACACGCTGCTGATCACCAACAGCACGATCTCCAGCAACGAATCGGGGACCAACGCCGCCATCGGCAATACGCTGACCGGCACCGTCGATATCAACAACAGCACGGTCGTGGACAACGTCGCGTTCCGAGGCGGCGGATTGGCCAACACCACGCTGGGCACTGTGACCGTCAAGAACACGATCCTGGCCAACAACCAGTCCACGGCGCTGGCCGGCATCAAGGCTCCGAACGCTCGCGGCACGTTCGTGACCAGCGGCAACAACTTCGTCGGCAATAACGCCGACAGCGCCGGCTTCGTCAACAACGTCAGCAGCGATCAGGTCGGCTCCGCCACCAGCCCGTTTGATCCGGTGATCGAGGGCCTGTCGGACAACGGCGGTCAGACGCTGACTCAAGCTCCACGCACCGGCAGCCCCGCCATCGACGCGGGTAACAACACCGGTGCGGCCGACAAAGACACCGTCGATCAACGCGGAGCACCGCGTCCCACCAACGACGACAGCGACATCGGCTCGGTCGAGCGGCAGGACATCCATCTGGTCTCGATCAGCGACGTCACGCTTGCCGAAGGGAACTCGGGATCGACGGCGTTCACTTTCACGCTGACTCTCAATCAGGCCAGCGTCGAGGCTGTCCGCATCAACTACGTCCTGCAAGGAGACACCGCCTTCGCCGGCGAGGACTTCATCAATCAAAGCGGAACGGTCGTCTTCGCGGCGGGGACGATGATTCAAACGATCGTCGTCAACGTCAACGGCGACACGTCGATCGAGGCCACCGAACAGTTCTTCGTCAACCTGGTGAACCCGATCAATGTGACGCTGGACGACACTCGTGCCACTGGCACGATCACCACGGACGACACCGGCTTCCGCATCAACGACGTAAATCAGGTCGAGAATGACAACGGCACGCAGACTTACACGTTCTCGGTCGCGGTGATCGGTGCCGTGCTGACGACGAACGCCAGCGTGCAATACATCGCCACCTCGGCGAGCGGCGCACTGACGGCCGCCGCGGCTGCCGGCAGCATGACTCTCAACGTCAACAACCCGAATGCGTTCCCGACGTCCGGTTCGTTCACGGTTCAGGTCGATGCGGAACAGTTGCTGGTCACCAGCGTCCTGGGCAACGTCTTCAATCTGGCCGCCCCATCGACAACGGCGCACACCTCCGGTGTCGCGGTGCGTTTGATCGGGGCCAGCACGGCCTCGGCCAATATCGCGGAAGGCGACCTCATGATTACGGTCGCAGATGCCTCGACCTTCCCCAGCAACGGCGGCTTCGCGATTCAGGTCGACAACGAATTCATGCAGGTGACCAACGTCGCTCCCGGTCCTGGAGTCACCGGCATCTTCACGGTGATCCGTGGCTTCAACGGCAGCGTGGCGACCACGCACACCGCCGGCGCAAACGTCACCCTGGTCCGCACCAACGCCGCGACCGGCGGCAATGTGGACTTCGTCGATCAAGCCACGCCGATCACATTGAACTTCACTGCGGGCGCGACCAACCCGGCTCCGCAGACGTTTAGCATCACCGTCAACGGCGACGTGAATACCGAAGCCAACGAGAACTTCTTCATCCATCTGACCGGCAACACGCTGCCGTTCGAGTTCGGCAAGAGCATCGGTGTCGGCACGATCTTCAACGACGACCTGGGCTTCAACATTTCCAGCGACAGCGAACTGGAAGTCGATCCCCTGTCGATGCCCAACACCTCGACGATGCAGTTCAACGTCACCCAGCGACACTTGGTCTACACCAGCGTGGCCGGCATCCCGACGTTGGCGACCACCACCGCCACCATTCAAACCGCCGATGGCACCGCCATCGCCGGCGCGACTCAGGACTTCCTGGCGGTCAATCAGGTGCTGACGTTCTCCAGCGGGACGACCACACTGCCCGTCAACGTGACGATCAACGGCGACCTGCGATTCGAAGTCCCCAACGAGACCTTCCAGGTCCAAGCGACTGGCGGCACCATCAACACGGTGGCCGACGGCAACGTGGCGGCACAGAGCAATTCGGGCACCGGCACAATCCTCGACAACGACCCACCGCCCGATCAATGGCGCGTGTTCCTGGATAGCGGCACGGGCGAGATCATCGTCAATTATTCGACGAACGGCGGGATGACCGAAGTCGAAGTCGCCCGGCTGAACTATGCGGGGACGCCCAGCTTCGAGATTCGCGGTGATCGCACCGGCGTCTTCGTCGGCGGCATGATGGTCGGCCTGGACGTCAACGGCGTCCTGCCACCGGTCACTCAAGACGACGTCTTCATCATTGACTTCACGACCGGCTTGAACCCAATCCCAGTGGGCGGATTGACGGTGAATGGTCTGACGCAGAACGGTGCCGATGGCATCGAGTTCCGCAACGGCGGGGTCTTCAATTCCGTGACGTACGACTCGATCAATTCCGGCAGTGGCTCGGTTACGTTCGACAACGGCTTGGGATTCTTCGTGGCGAATTACACCGGCTTGGAACCGGTGCTCGACAACACGCTCGCGGCGAACCGAGTGTTCAATGCTCCGGTGGGAGCGTCCAACGACAACATCACGGTCTCTGGCAGCCTGACCGGTCTCGGCAGTTTCGTGAGCATCAGCGGCGCGACCTTTGAAAGCGTGAGCGCTCGCGCTCCGTTCACTTCGCTGACGGTCAACGCCAACGGCGGCAACGATGTGATTCTGGTCAACTCGTCGGATCCGACCTTCATGGCCGCTCTGACGGTGAACGGCGACGACGGCAACGACACCATCAACCTCACCGGCTGGGCACTGCTCGCAACCGTCAACGGTGGCACCGGCATGGACGTGATCACCGGCGGCAGCAACAACGATGTCATTGATGGCGGCGACGACAACGACATCGTCAGTGGCGGAATCGGCGACGATGTGATCTTCGGCGGATTGGGCAACGACAATCTCACCGGCGGTGATGGCAATGATGTCATCGACGGTGGCGACGGCAACGACATCATCCAGGGCAACGATGGCGTGGATGTGCTCTCCGGCGGCAATGACAACGACAACGTCGATGGCGGAGCCGGCAGCGAGACCGTCGATGGCGGCTCAGGTGACGACATCGTCTCCGGCGGAGACGGCAACGACGTGGTGTTGGGGAACGACGGCAACGATCAGCTCTTCGGTGGGACCGGCGACGATTCGCTCGATGGCGGATTCGGGGACGATGCGATGTCTGGCGACACGGGGACCGACACGGTCAACGGTCAAGACGGCAGCGACTTCATCTCGTTCATCGACGTTAGCTCGGCCAACAGCACGTTTACGCTGACGAATACTCAACTCACCGTCGGTGCCGAATTCGACGTGCTCGTGAATACGGAACGTGCCTTCCTCGTCGCCGGCAGCGGCAACAACGTGATGGATGCGACCGCGTTCTCCGGCACGGTGACGATGAATGGCGGGGCCGGACTCGACACGCTGCGAGGCGGAGCTGGGGGCGATTCGCTGATCGGTGGGACTGGCAACGATTCGCTGATCGGCAACGATGGCAACGACACGATCAATGCCGGCGACGGCAACGACTGCATCACGGGTGGACTCGGCGACGACTCGATCACCGGGGACGTGGGCATCGACACGATCGACGGCGGCGACGGCAATGACGACGCCTCGGGTGGCACCGGCAACGACTCGATCACAGGCGGATTGGGCCTCGACACGCTCGACGGCGGAGACGGCCAAGACGTCGTGTTTGGCAACGACGATGCCGACAGCGTGCTGGGTGGAGCCGGACAGGACTTGCTCGACGGCGGCACCGGCGACGACATCATCGACGGCGGTGATGGCGACGACACCGCCTTCGGTCAGACCGGCAACGACGACGTCCGTGGCGGTGCCGGCAACGATACGCTCGAAGGCAACGATGGCGATGACTCCGTCAACGGCATGGAGGGCAACGACACGCTCAATGGCAACGCCGGCCGCGACACGCTGTTCGGCGGGGCCAACGATGATGAACTGATCTCGACCGATGGCAACGATCAACTGCTCGGCCAAGGTGGTTCCGCCGATAAGTTCACGTTCGACGGTGACATCACGCTGGCGGATATCTTCACCATCACAGCGGTCCCCGATCCCAATCCCACAACGGGCCGCGTGGGCATCGGCTTGGCACGCCTGAATCAGGGATTGTCGTTCACGACGATCGTGCTCGGCGTGGAACTCTTCACGTTGAATCTGAATGGCGGCAACGATCTGGTGACGCTCTCCGACTTGAGCAGCGTCAACGACATCACCGTCCTGAACATCAACGCCGGCGATGGAGACGACCTGATCGACGGCGGGCAATCGCTCAGCACAACGGTGGCGCTCCGAGCGTTCCTGGGAGCCGGCAACGACACGCTCTTCGGCGGAGCGGGGAACGACGTGGTGCAGGGCGAGGCGGGTAACGACACGATTTTCGGAAATGGTGGGACGGACTCGATCGTCGGTGGCGACGGTAACGACAGCCTGAATGGCAACAGCGACAACGACACGATTCAGGGCGGAGCGGGCACTGACTCGATCTGGGGCGGTGGCGGCGCTGACTCGCTGTTCGGCCTGGATGGCAATGACACCATTTGGGGACAGGCGGGAGCCGACACGATCGACGGCGGCAACAACGACGACTCCTTGGACGGCGGCTACGGCGTCCCGGAGACGGTGGCCGGAGCGAGCGGCACCGGTGACGATTCGATTCGCGGCGGCGCGGGCAACGACAAGATCGCCGGCCGAGATGGTCTCGACAAACTCTTCGGTGACGACGGCAACGACACGATCCTCGGCGGTGACGACAACGACAACATCGACGCCGGCACCGGCGACGATCTCGTCAGCGGCGGCAATGGCAACGACACCATCAACGGCAACGCGGGCAACGACGTCCTGCTGGGCGGCACCGGCGATGACAGCATCTTGGGCGGAGCCGGCAACGATCGGCTGATCGGTGAAGCGGGGAAGGACACGGTCGATGGCCAAGGTGGCACAGACACCGTGCTCGGCGGCAACGGCCTGGGGACTAACACGCTCGCGACCGGCGAGAAGCGAGTCGGCGAAACGATCAACGAGCTGTTCAAGATCACGTCGATTCGTTCAACGATCTTCAACGAGCTGAATTTCTAGTGCAGTCAGAACTGTTGCGTCAGGAGTTTCCCCAAAGTTCACAACCTCGGAGTGACCAAGCCCGCGTTCTGGCGAACGCGGCTACGATACGCTGTCGAACTCGCTCCAGGGGTCACGCGCTCTCAGTGGGAGAAGCGGCTTTCGGCTTCGGTCCACGGGCGCTGATGACGGTCAGGATCTCTTTGGCATCAACCAGCGTGCGCCGCGAATCGTCGTAAGCGATCATCACTTTCTTGGCGAGAATCTCTTGCGAGAGAACTCGGCCTTGTCCGGCCTTGGTGACGACCGTCGCACCGACGGGAGGCAGCTCGCGCTGATATTCCTCGTAGGTGTCGTACTCGTAACGCAGACAACATTTCAGGCGTCCGCAGCGGCCGGAAATTTTGGTCGGGTCGAGCGTTGCCTTTTGGACCTTGGCCATTTTCATCGTGACGGGCGGCATCTCGCGCAGGTGAGTGTTACAGCAGACGGGCTTGCCGCAGTCACCGTAGTCGGCCAGCAGCTTGGCTTCGTCGCGAATGCCGATCTGCCGCATCTCGATCCGCAGCTTGAAGTGCCCGGCCAGAATGCGGACGAGGTCGCGGAAGTCGATCCGCTTTTCGGAGAGGTAATAGATAATCAATCGGTCGCCGCCGAAGAGCCGTTCGATGTCGATGAGCTGCATCTGCAACTTGCTCTCGGCGATGATTCGTCCACAGTCCACGAAGTCCTGCCGTTGTGCGGCCACGACTTGATCACGTTTGCGGAGGTCATCGGCCGTCGCGATTTGCAGGATGCGCCCCGACTCATCGCTGCGGCCGAGATACTTCCGAGTTTGATCGGAGGCGAGAGACAGCACCTCGCCCCATTCGACGCCGCGGTCAGAGCGGATGATGACGGAGGTGCCCCGCGGGATCGGATCGTCGTTCTTTGCAGAGAACTCGCCGACGATCCGCATGATTCCGTAACGGATAATGTGACTGGCCATGTTGTCTTTCGGTTTGAATTCGCCGCCCCGCTCGCCAATTCTTTCACAGGCGAGCCGCCTGTGCTACGAAGCGACTGGAATTCGGACGCGCGGGGGACGGATGCTTTTGAGTTGTGCGAGTTCCGCATCGGCGTCGCGCATCGCCCCTTCGGTGCTTTCGTGAGTCATGATGACCAGCGGCACGGTCGTCGGGCCACCGGGTGAAGTGGCCGACTCGGCTTCCTTTTGAATGACCGATGCGATGCTGATGTTGTGACGGCCCAGGACATCGGCGATGTCAGCCAATACATGCGGGCGATCCTCGACGTTGTATCTCAGATAGAAACGGCGGCGCACATCGGTCGCCGGCAACAGCGGCAGCGGCGAATGCTCGCGCCAAATGTCGAGCCGCGCGAATGTCAGTTGTGCTCGACCCACCGCCATGTCGATCAAGTCGGCGACGACGGCTGATGCGGTCGGCATCTCCCCGGCCCCCGCGCCGGAGTACCACAATCGACCGACCGCATCACCCGTCAGCTCGACCATGTTGAACGCGCCCGAGGTCTTTGCCAGCGGTTCGTCCAATTTGATGAGCGTCGGCTGCACGTGCATTTCGAGTTGCCCGCCAACCAACCGCGCGGTCGCCAGCAGCTTGACGCGATAGCCGAACCCCGCCGCATTCCGCAGGTCGGCCAGTTCCAGCTTGTCGATCCCCGCTCTCTGAAACGCCGCGACCGGCACCTTCGTCCCGAACGCCAGTTGGCTGAGCAGCACGAGCTTCTGTGCCGCATCGGTTCCATCCACATCGAGAGTCGGATCGGCCTCGGCATAGCCGAGCCGCTGAGCCTCGGCGAGCACATCCAAGTACGTCCGCCCCTTCTCGTGCATCTCGGTCAGGATGAAGTTGCTCGTCCCGTTGAGAATCCCTTGAATCGAGGTGATCTGATTGCCGGTCATCGACTGGCCAATCGCCGCGATGATCGGAATTCCTCCCGCGACGGCCGCCTCGAACGCAACGGTGCGGCCCAACTCGCGAGCACGCCGAAAGACTTCATCGCCGTGTTCGCAGAGCAACGCTTTGTTCGCGGTGACGACCTCTTTGCCCGACTCCAACAACCGCAGCATGATCGTCCGAGCCGGCTCCTGCCCGCCGACGAGGTGCAGTGCGACGTCGATCTCTTGGTCGGCATACACCGCTTCGGGACTGTCGGAGATCATGCCGTCCGGCAACGACACGCCGCGTGGCTTTTCGAGATGCTGCACGACCACGCGCCGAATCTCGATGGGACGACCGGCTCGGCGAGCAATCCGCTCCGCCTGAGCGGTCAGAATCCGAGCGACGCCGGTCCCGACAGTCCCCATGCCAATCAACGCGACTCGTAACGGAGCATTCGACATGAGACCCACCAACTCATTTTAGAGAACACGATGTAGCCGCGTTCGCCAGAACGCGGGGTTCCCAATCCCGCGTTCTGGCGAACGCGGC
>JBJXEX010000318.1:0-7400 GCA_046156195.1 Planctomycetaceae bacterium
CCCCCCCCCCCCCCCCCCCCCCCCCCCCCCCCCCCCCCCCCCCCCCCCCCCCCCCCCCCCCCCCCCCCCCCCCCCCCCCCCCCCCCCCCCCCCCCCCCCCCCCCCCGCCCCCTCTCCCTCTCTGCAACTTTCTCCGCTTCCATGAACGGTTCGAGGTACGCGACCGACTTCTTCATCACGCGAGCGGACTTCACCACCTGCGGCAGAAACATCTTGCCGGCTCCGAATAGCTCGCCGACGACGCTCATGCCGGCCATCAAAGGCCCCTGAATCACGTCGAGCGGGCGGCCGTACTTTTGGCGGGCTTCCTCGGTGTCGGTGTCGATGTAGTCGGTGATCCCCTTGAGCAGCGCGTGCTTCAGACGGTCTTCAACGGTGCCGTTCCGCCACTCTTGAATCTGTGCGACGGTCTCAACCTTGCCGGCGGATTTGTACTTCTCGGACAGCGCGATGAGCCGTTCGGTCGCGTCGGGGCGGCGGTTGAGCACGACGTCTTCGACGTGCTGCAACAGCTCCTTGTCGATCTCTTCATACACCTCAAGCTGCCCGGCGTTGACGATGCCCATGTCGAGGCCGGCTTGGATCGCGTGATACAGGAACACTGCGTTGACCGCTTCGCGCACGGTGTCGTTACCGCGAAAGCTGAAGCTGACGTTGCTCACGCCACCGGAGGTCTTCGCGCCGGGACAAGCCTGCTTGATTCGCTTCACCGCCTCGAAGAACTCGACCGCGTAGTTCGCGTGCTCGTCCATCCCCGTGCCGATGGTCAGGATGTTCGGATCGAAGATGATGTCTTCCGGCAGGAAGCCAACCTGCTCGGTCAGCAGCTTGAACGCTCGCTGGCAGATCGAGACTTTATGGTCAGCGGTCACGGCTTGGCCGGTCTCGTCGAAGGCCATGACGACCACCGCCGCTCCATACCGGCGGATCAGGCGGGCCTGTTCGAGGAATTTCTCTTCCCCCTCTTTCAAGCTAATCGAGTTGACGACCCCTTTGCCTTCCAGACATTTCAGGCCGGCTTCAAGCACGCTGAACTTGGAGCTATCGACCATGATCGGCACACGGCTGATGTCGAGGTCGTCGTGGATCAAATACAGGAAGTGGGTCATTGCCCGCTCGCTGTCGAGCAGCCCTTCGTCCATGTTGATGTCGAGCATGTTCGCGCCGCTCTCGACCTGCTGCCGCGCGACGGCCAGTGCGTCGTCGAACTGCCCCTCCTTGATGAGCCGCGCGAACTTCCGCGAACCGGTGACGTTCGTTCGCTCGCCGATCATCATGAAGTTTGAGTCGGGACGAATCTCCGTCCGCTCGCGACCAGCGAAGACCGACCAGCCGTTCCCTTGTGGGATACGGCGCGGCTTCACCCCCTCGACCGCCGCGACGATCTTGCGGATGTAGTCCGGGTTCGTGCCGCAACAGCCGCCGACGATGTTGACCCAACCGTTCTTCGCGAACTCACGAATGTTTCCGGCCACTTCATCGGGACTGGAGTTGAAGCCACCCATGCCGTCGGGCATCCCGGCGTTCGGATAACAACTGATGAACCGCGACGAGAGATTCGATAGCAATTCCACATACGGCCGCATCTGAGCCGGGCCGAGCGCGCAGTTCAGCCCGATGCTCAGCGCCGGGTAATGCGACAGCGAAGTCCAGAACGCTTCCAGCGATTGCCCCGTCAGCGTCCGTCCGCCGGTGAAGATCGTGCCGGAGATCATCACTGGCACGCGACGGCCCTTCTCCGCGAACACGCGCTCGATGGCCACGAGGCACGACTTCATATTGAGCGTGTCGAACGACGTTTCCGGCAACAGCAGATCGACGCCGCCGTCGAGCAACCCGCGTACTTGCTCGGCATACGAATCGACCATCTCATCGAACGTCACCGGCCGCTCGCCCGGTTTGTCGGCATTGAACGAGAGCATGATCTTCGTCGGCCCGATGCTCCCGGCGACGAAGCGCGGCTTCGACGGATTTTGCTTCGTGAACTCGTCGGCGACCGACCGAGCCAACTCGGCGGCCGTGCGGTTCAACTCATGCGTAAGCTGATCCAATTGAAACTCGCGCAGCGAGACGATGTTCGAGTTGAACGAGTTCGTCTCGATGATGTCCGCGCCGGCTTCGAGGTACTGTCGATGAATCTCACGGATCATCTGCGGCTGGGAAATGACCAGCACATCGGCCGCGTTCTTGAGATCAATCGGATGCGACTTGAACGGCTCGCCGCGGTAGGTCTCCTCGGTCGGCTGATACCGATGCACCATCGTTCCCATCGCGCCATCGAGGATGAGGATGCGATCTTCGAGAAGTTGTGGAAGGATCTCAGTCGGCATAAGGAGGGTGCTCAATCATTCGCAACTCAGGAGACAACGATCGAGCACACCTGTGACGATCCGCGTCTCACCGATTCAACCCCAAGATTTCATGGGGTTTCAGAAATCGGAATGTGGCGTCGGGGTACTTTTTGAGCAACCTTTGCAACTCCGGAATCATCTCCGCAAACCGTCCTGGATGTTTCTGGCCAACCAGATCCGTTCGACAAAACTCACATACGCGGATCCGAACGGTGCATGAGACCTCACGACCATGAACCCGCCCGCCATCGTCGGTGAGAGGCCCCTTTCCAGATTCGGGACCGTTCGGGGCGAGAGAGTCATGTCACTCGGCCATCATGTCTCAGACCAAATCCGAAGAGTCAGCGCACGATGTTTTGCACTTGCCGGCCAAAGTTAGTTGGCCGATAAGTCGTCCGCGTTTGGCAGTGAAGCCGAATGGCCGAATCATTGCGTTCAAGGAGAAATGATTGTGAGAAACCAACCACTGCTGGTCGGAGCATTGAGCGTCAGTCTGTGTGTCGGCGCATGGCAGGCGATTGCTCAAGAAACGCAGCCGATGAATTCGGCGAAATCGAATGACGCAGGCAATCCAATTGACTCAACCACCTTGCCGGCAGTTCCGTTGACCATCATCTCGCGAGCCACCTGGAGCGGCCCCGAGGCCGACAGACTTGGACTCACCAAGAAGCAACGGGAAGACCTTTCCGCTTTCGTCACCGCCCATTACCAACAAACCAGCCGCATCCAACGAGTCCAGACAGAACTCGATCACTCTGGCCTGAAGAACCACCGATTCCAACTCGCCATCACAGAATTGGTTGACGATCTCAACGCGAAAGCCCAGACCAAAGTGCAGACGCTCTTCACGGCCGAGCAACTCGCCAAGCTGCGTCAGGCTCATCGACAGGAGATTCAGCAAGCGAGCTTCGTCACACGCAGAAATTCACCGCAGCCCTCGACCATCGGGATGCCGTCGCTCGACACGGTCCTCGCCAACCACGATCTGCTCTCCATTTTGGAACTGTCCGAAATTCAACAAGCGTTGTCCGTCACCGACGAGCAATGGCAGCGGATTGAAGCCGCGAAAAAAGCGGGCCATCTCGCCGCTCGGCCGATGATTCTCAAAGCGGCCGACGTCGTGTTTCCCGGAGATCCGACCGTCGATACCAGCCTGACAAAGCTCATCGAACAATTTGGGAAAGACACACTCCAGCAACTCAGTGAAGAGCAGCGGACTCAGTACCAAACGTTGGTTCAAGAACGGCAAAAGAAGCTGGCCGCGATCACGGCCAATCCAGCCGCGAACACTCACGCGAACTCTCCCGCGGAAATGATCGCGAGATTCCAGCCGTTCTTTTCGCACGGCACGCCCACTCAAATGCAGTCGCAAGCCACCGGAGCAGAAAGCACCTTCAAGGTCACGTTGCACAATGCCTTCGCGATCCCCGAAGTCCAGAACAAACTGCAACTCACGGAATCGCAACAGCAGGAGATCGCGAAGCAACTTGCCGAGTTTCAACCGATCGTGGTGAAGCACCTTCAGGAACAACATCGGAAGACGTTTCAAGCGGAGACGGTGCGGCGCGAGCGGTTGCGAGAACTCGTCTTGGCTCACAACGCGGAGTCCGAAAAACAACTCGCGGATTTGCTCACCGCCGACCAACAGGCTCGACTGAAACAAGAATGTTGGAAGAGCCTCGGCCTCTCCTCGCTGTTACGAACTGAAATCGCCGAGCAGCTCCAATTGACCGGCGAGCAATCCGCCTTCATCCGCACGCAACTCCAAAAGCCGTCACCGACGATGCCCAACTTTGGTGCTCCCGGAACGCCCTTTGAAGTCTTCAAAAAGCAGAGTGAGGACTTCCATCGCAAGATGCTGGAACATCACACCGCAATCAATTCGGCCGTCTGGGAGAATCTCACTCCCGAACAACGCGAGAAGTTCGAGAAGCTGACGGGACTCAAGCCGCCGCGAAAATAGAGGTGCGGGGTCGCATTTATTTGTTGAACCCCTACGCCATCGGCGTGGGCGCTTCCGCGACTTCTGCTAAGGAGACGAGTATGCCTTCCATCGCCGTCGAGGAAAACGACCCTCGCACTGCATTCGACCCATTGCTCTCTGAGATCGTGCGGATGAGCCGCGAATTTTTTCCCGGCTCGATTACCGTGGAAGTGATGTCGGACCCTGACGCACCAAGCGTGTCGTGGACGGTGCTGAATGTGGAATCTGACGGTGCTGACCGAGCGATCATTCAGACCCAGTGCGAGTGGCACGAACGATTGGCTCAGCAATTCCCCAACGCGGTATCCACCGTCCGACTTTCTATTGAGCCTTGCGCATGACCGGCGATGACTTCATCATCTTGGCAGGGAAGCTGGCGACGAGCACCGACGAGGCATCGCTGCGTAGCGCCGTAAGCCGAGCGTATTACGGAGCGTTTCATTTGGCGTTTCAATTTCTGGGCGACATTGAACGGCCTGTCCCACAAAACGCGATCGCTCATGTGTATGTCGCACGACAACTCCAGTGTTCTGGTCATCCGGACGCTTTTCGTGCCGGGTCGCTCTTAGGCGATCTTCACACGGAACGGATCAAGGCCGACTACCGTCTGGATAACCCTCGAATCGGCACAACCGCGTTCGCGAGACTCTGCGTCGAAAGAGCGAGTGAGATTCAAACCCTGCTCACAAAATGCCGCGCTGAGCCAGCTCGCAGCGCAATCAAAGCGCGGCTGTGAAACTCACGCCAGGATCTCCTTGACGACGTTGCCATGCACGTCGGTCAGACGGAAGTCGCGGCCTTGGAAGCGGTAGGTCAGCTTTTCGTGGTCGAGACCCAGGCAATGCAGCAGCGTGGCGTTGAGGTCGTGGACGTGCATCGGTTTCTCGGTGATGTTGTAGGAGAAATCGTCGGTCTCGCCGTGGACGAGTCCCTTCTTCATGCCTCCGCCGGCGAACCACATCGTGAAGTTGCGCGGGTGATGGTCGCGGCCGTAGTTGTCTTTGGTCAGCGTCCCCTGGCTGTAGACCGTGCGACCGAACTCGCCGCCCCAGACGACCAGCGTGTCGTCGAGCATTCCGCGTTGCTTGAGATCTTTCACCAGCGCGGCGGCGGGACGGTCTGCCGCTTTCGTCAGTTGGCGGATGCTGCCGGGCAGGCCGCCGTGATGATCCCAACCGCGCAGGAAGACTTGCGTGTATCGGACGCCTCGCTCGGCCATGCGTCGCGCGAGCAGGCAGTTGTAGGCGAACGTGCCGGGGTCGGTGACTTCAGGACCGTACATGTCGAGCACATGCTTCGGTTCCTTCGAGATATCGGTCAGTTCCGGCACCGACGTCTGCATCCGGAACGCCATCTCGTACTGAGCGATGCGCGTGTTGATTTCCGGATCGCCCATTTCCTCGAACCGCTTTTGGTTCAGCTTGGCCAAGCCGTCGAGCATCTTGCGTCGCGTGGTCGGATCGACGCCCGCCGGGTTTGAGAGGTACAGCACCGGATCACCCTGTGACCGCAGTCCGACTCCCTGATGCTTGGTCGGCAGGAATCCCGAACCCCACAGCCTTGAGAAGAGTGCTTGCGTCGCTGAACCGGGAGCGATGCGCGACGTCAGCACCACGAAGCTCGGCAGATTCTGATTTGGACTGCCGATGCCGTAAGAAATCCAAGCTCCGGCACTCGGTCGGCCGGGGAGTTCGCTTCCCGTTTGAATGAACGTGATGGCCGGGTCGTGGTTGATCGCGTCGGTGTGCATCGACTTCACGATCGTGATGTCGTCCACGATCGAACCGATCTCCGGCAGCAACTCGCTGACGAGTGCTCCGCTCTCGCCGTGTGGCCGGAACTTGAACAGCGTCGGCGCGATCGGGAAACGAGTTTGTCCCGAAGTCATCGTCGTGATTCGCTGCCCATTGCGGACGGACTCTGGCAAGTCCTTGTCAAAGTATTCCTCCATCTTCGGCTTGTAATCGAACAGGTCCATTTGCGACGGCCCATCGGCCATGAAGAGCCAGATGACTCGCTTGGCGGTCGGAGCATGATGCAGCGCGGGCAGAATGCCGGCCGACTCATTCACGGCCGGTTGCTCCGCGAATAGCGATTGCGGGCGCATCGTCGCAGCCAACGCGGCCCCGCCGAGTCCGGCGGCACATTTGCCAAAGAAGTAACGTCGAGTTTCACGCAGTTGGTACTCTTGAATCGGGTTCATCTTGGACCTTTCCAGAACGTCGGTTTAGCGTCGAAAAAAATCAGCCACTCGGATTTGGAGACCTGGCAGCGCCGGGTGTTGCGGGAGTTCTTGATTGATGTTGAATGATTCCGTTGGAACGTCGGGGCGGTGAACGTGAACGATTTGAAAATCGGGATCGACCACCCAGACCAATTGCACTCCGTAATGCAGATAGTCAATGACCTTCCCATAGATGTCTTCGTGAGTATCGGAAGGCGACAGAATCTCGACGGCCAACACCGGCGGGCCTTCAATCCACGGCTGGCCTTCGGGCGTCGCCGCAGCGGTCTCGGCCGAGACATACGCGACATCGACCCCCTTCGTGGTATCGGGATCGCGATCAAGACAAACTCCAGCCTCACCGCTCAGCACTTCACCACGCGGCGCGGGCTGACGGTCCAGCCAATTCAAGAGGGCTTGAGAAACACGACTGGTTGTGCGGGCGTGGCGTCGATTGCGTTTGGTCATGGGTTTTTCTCGAAGTTGACCGCGGACCAGCTCACGTTCCACATCGTCATCGGGGAGCGCGTAAAGCTCCTCGGTGGTCATGAGAAGACGATCACACTTCGTCATTGGGGGTTCAAGCAGTTCGACAGGCATTTGGTCGTCTCGCAGGAGAAATTCACCGTGATCTTCGAGGCATATTCATCGGGGGTGTCGATCAACCCGACGATTGTCTCGATGGGATGTCGAGAATGTCGGCCTCGCTCTCCAATTCCCTGACTCTAACGGAATCTAGGTACTAAAAACTGGGTTCGCAAAACTGGGCCAAGATCTCGATCCTTTCTCTTTCTCACGGAGGAGGGAGCGAGCATGGAAGCTCAGGGACGAACCCAGCGTG
>JBJXEX010000319.1:0-19332 GCA_046156195.1 Planctomycetaceae bacterium
GACCACGGTGCTGCTGACGCCGACGAAGGACATCGAAGTCTTCGAGTCCGTGGAAGTCATCCCGCGAGCCGCTCGCAAAGTGGGGCCGCAATTCCCCGCTCAAACCGGCGGCCTGCAAGTGACTCCCGCATCAGCAGCCGCTCCGCCTCCGCCACGCGAGTAGTGCTCGGCGGACGCGAACGATTTCCAAGTCTCCCTCTTGGTCCCCATCCAGCTCGCCTGGATGGAACCAAAGAAGGAGCGCTCACCGAGCCACCGCTCTCCCTCCACCTCGGCAAACAGATGCCGAAGATTTCTCGGACTTGCGTCCGAACTGACGACTCTTGAGTTGCTTGACCTCGGCCTGCAATGCCTCAATGGGCAGATTGTTCTCCTGAATTCTCAGGAGCGCGTCGGCATGACTGAACTTCCAATAGCCGACCTCGCACTTCAAGACCGACGTCTCGCGCCGCAAGCTCACGGTTATCGGCTTCGAATGGAATCCCAACCGACAACCTACCGCCGCTCTTTTTGGTACAGCTCGGTCAGCAGGTCTTCGACCGATTTGAATTTCTTGCCGGCAGCGATCACCGCGTCGATCTTCTGCCGAGCATCGGGTGCCGAGTGGCCGAGGCTGACGAGCGCTTCAAACGCCTCATGGACAACCGATTGCTGACCGGCAAGTTCCGGTGGCAAGTCGCGAGCGATCATCAGTGCGAACTTGGCCATTTTGCGACGCAGCTTGGCGACGATTCGCTCGGCGGTCGCAGGGCCGATGCCGGGGAGCGCGGTCAGCTCTTTGATGTTCTGCTCTTCAATCGCGACCGCCACTTCACGCACGGGACGAACCATCGCTCGCAACGCGGTCTTCACACCGACACCGTCCACCGAGCAGATGCTCTCGAAGAATTCCTTTTCCGCATCGTTGAGAAATCCGATCAGCCGCGGCGTCAGACGCCCTCCCTTCTGCGGATTCCCTTCGAGGTATTCGATGGTCCGCAGGCTGATCTCTTGATCGAGGCTCCCTTGAAGCTGACGTCGCACGAACTCCGGCACGAAGACTTCGTACTCGAACGCCCCGACCGACAGCGTCGCTTCGCTGCCTGTGAGATGAACCAATTTGCCTGTGATGCGGGTAATCAAAGTGTGATCTCTTCAACATTGCCGCGTTCGCCAGAACGCGGGCTTTGACGCGCGATCCCCGCACTCTGGCGAGTGCGGCTACCGGTGCTTGGATCAGCGAGAGCGAACGCTTCACCGGATTCGGCATTAGGGGCTGAGTAGATTGTGAAGCGTTCGCTCTCGCGGACACTTTGAGTGACGTCCACCCTCGCTGACGCTTTTTGAAGTTGTGCGCTTTGAACTCGGCTCCGCACCGTTTTGTCAATTTCTCAGGTTGTCTTCATTCCTTTGACCAGATTCCTTTGATTCATGGGGCGATCCTGTGTCTAAGAATTCGAATCAAAGGAATCTGGTCAAAGGAATGAAACGAATGAATTCGGGCCATTTTCTTGGTGTCGCGATCGACTTTGTTCGAAAGAGCACCACTTCAAAACTGAAAACCGGGGGGCTGACGCCGCCCCGCTCGCCTGAGAATCGCCTTCTACTTACCTTCCGGACGAGCCGACAAACCATCCACTCGCAGTGGTACGCGCAGCTCGGCATATTCCGTGATGTTCGTGCGGACGAGGATCGTGCCGTCGTGTGTCCCCGGTGGGACGTTGGCGATTGTGACAACGATCTTCTGCTGACGCTGGCCGATCTCATCGAGCTGAGCTTCGCCGATGGCCACCTCGACCCACTTCAAAGTGCAGGTCGCTTCGACGACTTCGAGACGCGAGAGCGGGCGATCCTCCGGTGTGGCGCGGAAGTCGGTGATCGTGATCTCGCGAGTCGTCGGATCCTTGCCGAATTGATAGACGATCAACGATCGCGGCCGAATCTCGACTCGCTTTTCCGGAAGCGAGATTTTGAATCGGACTTCGGCCTCGCGCGGTTGACCGTCGTCGTAGAGAACTTGGCAGGTGTATTCATGCGGGCCGGGCTTCTCGTTGGCGGCGCGAACTCGCAAGAAGAACTCGCCTCCCTCACCGGGAGCGAATTCCTTCCGCTCCAAGCGCGGATTCAAACAGCCGCAGCTCGGCTTGAGTTCCGAGATCTTCAACGTCCGCGTGCCGACATTTCGGAATGCGTACCGGGCGAGGTACTCCGACCGGGGCGGCGGCGAGCCAAGATTCACGAGGTATTGCTCGAACGCCAAGCCGTCTCGCGCCGTGTCCGCCGCGACCGGCCGAGCTTTCACGCCACTGGCATGAACGGCCAGAGACAACGCAAACGGCAACAACGCCGCGGCCCATAACGCTCGCGGCCACCAATCGGCCGCGGCGGATCGAACTGACGCATCCATGCGTGAAGCCTCCTCAATGACCGAAGTCAGAACCACCGACAAACAACGCGCGGGCTTGTAGCACGCTCCGATCAATCGACTCAAGCTGTGGATGCTGGTTCCGAGGCCGCAGAGCGGCGGGGCGGCGTTCCCACGCGGAGCGTGGGAACGAGACAAATTATTGGGCGATAGAAATGCCAAGGCCCAGTCGCAAGGACTGGGCCTTTCACAGGGCGTTGAGGCTTGGCATCGCCGGATTCAACGTCCTGGCTGCGATTGCTCGCAGTCTCACAAGCCGCCGAAGCGGATCAATAGCTTTATCGGCTAGCTTGGCGGTTTGGTCAAGTGCCTCAAGCAGAATACATGCAACAAACATTGTTCGAGCGAGGCCATGTCGAAGGAATTGATCCGAACGGCTGCATACAACCGCTTCCCATTGGAGTCCTTGCCGATGCGAACTCGATCCAAACGCTTCAACGAGACAGTGGCCACCATGTCGCACTTGGCCCAAGTCGGCTGAGCCTGAAATGGTGCGGGCAGGGACGCCGGTGCGAGCAAGTGATGCCAGTTTTGCGGCGGCACGGGGGCGGTGGTCGAAAGCGGAATGACCGTGCAAACTCCGGGTGAAATCGTCCCGGAAATTACCACGACTGGGCGAATTTTAGTCATCTCTGGAACCTGAAAACCGGTCGTGAAATCGCACATCAAGACAGTGCCACGACGCGGATGAAAAGTCAGAGCCATGATGCTGCCAACCTCTACACAACCACGGCGGCCTGATGTGCCAAGACACGCGCTTGAGCGGCTGACGTGTCGAGTGAGAGTGTGATCTCGACGCCCCAGGTGCCGTCTTGGCCGGCGCGGACTTGCCAGTGCGGCACGACCGCGCAGCTTTGATGGACCGCCTCGAAGCCCCCTTCGGAGTTGCTGACAGTTTCGATCGGGAAGGTCCAGATGGCGGCGGGTTCGGAGAGTTCAATCGCGGCATCGAGACCCAGCCATTCATCGACGAGACCGAGTCGATTGGTCTCCGGCAAGTCGAGCACCGATTGCAGTTGGCCGAGCCGACGACCATGCACGTCGTAGAAGTATCGGTCATTGGCTCCGGCGGCCATGCCGGCGAAATTCAGTTCGACGGCGAAGTTGATCGGCTCGTGCGGCGGGAGGTTTTCGAGGACGTACAAAATTTCGAGCGACGTTCCGCCGCGCGTGTTGAGAGCGATCCGCTTCGTCAGTTTGATCTCGTGAGGTCCGACTCGGCCGACGCGCGTGAGGACGGCTTCGACTCGTTCGGACGAGCGGCGGAGCAATGAATGAAACTTGCCGGTGGCGAAATCGCCGATCTCGCCGTGCCCGCGCTGGAACTCGTCGAGGCTAGTGCCATCAGCGAGGAAGTGATCGACGAGACTCTTGCGCGGCGTCGTGTCGTAGATCAACTTCTTGTCGAGGTCGGGCTGTTTGAACTTCACGCCGCCGTTGGGATCGACTCCGCCGGTTCCGGATTGCAGCGACCTGTCGAGCGCGGCTTGCTTGATCTTCTCGTGATAAGGCTCGACGCGGCGGTCGAGCGTCGCCAGCAGATTGTGGCGAATGTCACGCAGGTCGAGTTCATACAAATGCCCGCCGCGTGCCGGAGCGACAAACGCGACGAGCCGGTCGCTCGCCAAGCGGATCTCTTGATGAGCATCGTAATCGAAGTCGTCCGACTCGATTCGCACCCACGGGCCGCTGCCGTTGTGATTGGTCGAGCCGAGGTCGCCAGCGACTTCTTCGAGGATGTTGTCGGCGGCGATGAGATGGTGATAAATCGCGTTCCGCAGATGCGGCAGATACAGCCCGCCGAACGAGCCGTGCCAATACGGACAGTTGCATTGACCGCGATAGAGATCGGATCGAGCTTCGGCCAAGCGGTCGCGATGCTCGCCGCGCGAGTCGAGCCGCTGCAACTCTTCCAGCCGGCTGCTGACCTGCAACGCTCTCGCATACATTTCGTTGGACTCGACGTACTTCGAGCGGAAGTTGCGCCAGAATCCGCCGCGAATGAATTGCTTGATCTCCGGCCACTCGGCGTTGTCCGCGTGCTTCTTGTTCAGTGCGGCGAGCGACAGTTGTCGCTCCGGCGGCAGCACCCATTCGGTCATCTCGCGATAGCTGCTGTCGGGGAGGAAGCAGCGGCCGATCGGCGGCACGTTGTCGATGCACTCGCCGAGCGTCGTGGTTCGCACCCAATCGCTGTTGGCTCGCAGCGTGTCGAAGAAACGTCGCAGCCAACCCCGCTCGAAGACGAGATCATGAGTGCCGGGCCAGACGCCAAATTTCTCGCCGTCGTCACCGCAGACGGCAATCGCGTTCGGATGCTTCTCGGCGAGTCCGCGCAGAAAGTCGATGCTCGCTTGCGGGTCTTCCCACGGGATCGTGTACCGCAACCGTTCGGCGATCGGGAAGATCGTCAGCAACTGCCCTTCGTCTTCGGTGAGGTAATGTCCGAAAAGCTTGTCGGGAGGCAGCCCCGCGTTGCGGAAGTGCGTGTCGTCGAGCACCGTGAACTCGATGCCGGCGGACGCGATATCGAACGCGAAGCTCTGCTCCCAAACACGCTCCGGCACCCACATGCCACGGATCGGCTGACCGAACAGGGTTTCGAGGTAGTCGGCATACGACTTCATTTGGCCGACACGATCGCGTCGCGGAATGCACGCGAGGATCGGCTCGTAGAACGGCCCGCCAAGAATTTCGACCTGGCCGCGCTGCACGAGGTCTCTCAGCCCTTCGATGTATTCCGGGTGCGCGGTGACGAGCCATTCGAGCAAGCTGCCGGAGTTGTGGATCACGACTTTGATATCGGGATACTCGCGGAGAACTTCGAGAAACGGCGCGTAGCTGTCTTGGTAGGCCGCTTCGAAGACCCCCTCGAAGTTGCCGATCGGCTGATGATTGTGAAAGACGAGAGAGAGACGAATCGGGCTGGGCATTGAGGAATCCATTCGAGGAACGGTCGTCGGTCACTTAGAGATTAAGGTCGTTGCCAATCTCGCCAGCGATTGGGAGCAAGTCGTATTAGCCCCAAGCTCTGGCGAACTTGGCTACGAAGTCCTGAAGAAACTCGGTTCAGTTCGGCTTTCGCATCGCGGCCATTTGCTCTTCGAGTTCGCGAACTCTGGCTTCGGCTTCCGAGGCACGCTGCTCAGCGGCGATGCGTTGGCTGCGTTCTTCGCGATGACTGGGGAGCAGAAGCCCAGTCGTCTGATCGACGAATCGAAACGTGTGGTCGGCAACCTGAAGATCGAGCCCCAAAATCGTGCTCGGAACAACGATACTCGCGGAGGAGAATTTCTTGGGAGCGATTGGAACGTAGCGCCCTTCTTGCAGTTGGAAACCGATCAACGCGGGATCGAGGTAATCACCGGTTGGGTCGTAGCAGAAGTACTCGGTCACACCGAGGAATTGATACAAGCCCTTCTTGGTGCCTTGGTCTTTGCTGCGAGTCGAGCCTGACGTGATTTCCAAAATGAAATCGGGAGCCTTCGGTTCTTCCCAAAGTTTGTAGGAGCGACGATCACGCTTCTCCGCTCCAAAGACGACGAAAACATCCGGAGACACAACGTCTGTGGGATCGCCCTTTTGAAAGTACAGGAAGATATTTCCTGTGACGTAGGCATCAGGACGGTCTTGGAAAAAGATATCCAGAGCCTCGACGGCATAACTGAGCGGCTTGCGTTGTGAGTCACTTTCGGCCATGGGTTGTCCGTCCGAATCGGGGTACTCGATGGGTTGAGGCAGATAGGCAGACTCGTAGTTCGGCGAATTCAGTGGCGAGTCGAATCGAGCCGGCAAACGAGTCGATGTGACTGGTTTGGTCAGCGTATCGGTGGTCATGTGGAACTCCCCGGTGGATGGCTAGGATTCGTTCGGTCGTTTTGCGGCCAGTTGAGCTTCCAGTTCGCGAATACGAGCCTCGGCCTGGACGGCACGCTGGTTGGCTTCAGCAGTACGCTGGTCGGCTTCAGCAGCACGCTGAGTCGCTTCAGCAGCACGTTGATCGGCTTCGGCAGTACGTTGGTCGGATTCGAGTCGGCGTCGCCGTTCTTCAAATCTCATGCGAATCTCCGCGAGGCGATCCCGTTCGCTGTCGGCCAGACTTCGCAGGGCTTCACCGGTGAGCGGGTTGACGAAACGAAACTCGTCGTCGATCACTCGCAGGTCCAGTCCCAGCACTTTGCTGTGCAGCGCGATCGAAGTCTCCGTTTCGTATTTGGGACGAATGGCAACGTATCTTCCGCCGGAGAGCCGATACCCGATGAGCGGCGGATTGAGAAAGGTCAAAGTCGGGTCGAAACAAAAGTACTCAGTCACACCCAGCGACTTGTAGAGATCCCGCTTTTCCCGCTGATCGCGAGTCCGCGTGGAACGCGACGTGATTTCCAAGACGAAGTCCGGCCCCTTGGGTTCTTTCCACAACAGGTACGAATCCCGTTTGCGTTTCACCGTTCCGATAACCACATACACATCGGGAGCAACCACGGAGGAAGGGACTCCCTCCTCGTAATAGATGAAGTTGTTCGCCGCGACATACACGTCGGCCCGGTCTTGGTAGTAGACCTTGAGGGAATCGCCGGCGTAGGTCAGCGGCTCGTACTGGTAGTCGGATTCGGCCATAGGTTCGCCATCGGAACTGGGGTATTCGATTGCGGGTGTTGCGACGATCGACATGACAACGGTCTCAAAACGAGGACGGCGGGTAACGAACCGAACAGGGTATCTCGCGTCTGTGACAGAACCAATTACGAATCTGGATTCAAATCTCCGTCTGCCGCAGGAACTCCCCCGCCTCTTCTGGCGGGACCGAGTTGATGTAGAAACCGCTGCCCCACTCGAAGCCCGCCACACCGGTCAGTCGCGGGATGATCTCGATGTGCCAGTGGTACGACTTCAAATCGAATTTGTCCGCATGGAACGGAGCCGTGTGGAGGATGTAGTTGTAAGGCGGATTGTCGAGTGCGACTCCCAGTCTTTGGAGCGTGGTCTTCAGGACGTGAGCCAGCTCATCCACGTCGGGTTCCTGGACCGTTTCGTAGTGGCTGGAATGCCGCTTCGGAAGGATCCAAGTCTCGAACGGGAACCGGCTGGCGAACGGACAGAATACCACGAAGTTCGGCGAGTCGAGCACGATTCGATGCCGGTCGTCGAGTTCCTGGCGGATCATGTCGCAGTAGATGCACCGGCCTCGCCAACCGAAAAACTCCTTGGCTCCCCGCATCTCTTCCGCAACCTGAATCGGCACTACAGGCGTCACGATCAACTGCGAATGAGCATGTTGGAGCGAGGCTCCGGCCGCCGCTCCCTCGTTCTTGAACACCATCGGATGCACCAGCCGAGGATCATGTTTGAGATCCACCAACCGGTCGTGGTACATCCACAGCACCTCGCGAATGTTCGTGGTCGGAAGCTGAGCGAACCGCGTCTCGTGGTGCGGGCAGTCAATGATGACTTCGTGAGCTCCGACCCCTTGGATCACGTCGTACATCCCGATGCCGCGGCTTTCGAGTTGTCCTTCGATTTTCAGAGCCGGAAATTTGTTCGGGATGCAACGGACTCGCCAGCCGCGCGAGTTCGGCCCCGATCCGTGATTGCGGTACGCGCGGATTTCGTTCGGACAGGCCGATTCGTTCCCTTCGCAGAACGGGCAGAACTCTTCGGCCGAGAGACTCGGTGACGACTGATAATCGTTGGGCCGTTTGGCACGATCCGGCGCGATGATGACCCAGCGGCCGGTAATGGGATCCTTCCGAAGTTCAGGCATGTCGTCGCTATCTGCTGGAGAGGGAAAACCTTGTCGGCGGATTTGACTGACTCATGCCAATTCGAGCAACGCCCCTTCGACAACTTGAGCGACACACCGTTGAACCGCTCCGCCAACGGCGTGCGCGCTTTGATAGAGCGCGGTCTGCAAGTTTTGAACACGCTTCGCACACAGATCGAAACTCACACACGGATGGAGACCGCTTGAATTTTCTGTCGGGACTCAGTCAACTAGGAATCGAAACGCTTGTGACCTTCGGCTGATGCGAATGCTTTTGGAGGCAACTTGATGCAGACGTTCCCGACGATTTCGTCCCGCTCGACGCGGGGATTCACGTTGATTGAATTGCTGGTCGTCATTGCAGTCATCGCAGTCTTGATTGCGATGCTGTTGCCGGCGGTGCAGTCGGCTCGCGAGGCGGCTCGACGGAGTCAGTGCAAGAACAATCTCAAACAGATTGGTCTCGCTTTGCACAACTATTTGGACTCGAACAAGTACTTTCCGCCCGGCGGAACGATCCCGGCGGGAACGACTTTCACCGGCAACAACGGTTCGTGGTCGATCCACGGACGGCTCCTGCCGTATCTCGAAGCGGTCAACGCTTTCAAACAGGTGAACCTGACAGTCGCCTGGGACAACGCGATCAACGCGAGCACCGGCGTGCCCATTCTGAGGATCCCCGTTTTCCTGTGTCCCAACGACATCAACGATATGCCGAGGACGAACGCCGGAGTGGCGTTCACTCGGCCGCATACTTATGGTTTCAACATGGGATCGTGGCTGATTTGGGATCCCGTCACCGGACAGGGGAACGACGGTCTCTTCTGGATGAACAGCGGCACGAACACGGCCAGTGTCCGCGACGGCCTTAGCATGACTCTGGCCACCGCCGAGGTGAAAGCCTTCACCTCGTACTTCCGCAACACCGTCGATCCGGGACCAACTCCGCCCGCGTCAGCCGCCGCACTTTCGGCGTTCGCTCCGGGAGCACAATTCAAACTCGGCCCGCTCACCAATGACAACACCGGCCACACCGAATGGTGCGATGGACGAGTCCATCACGAAGGCTTCACGACGACGTTTCCACCAAACACCTTCGTCAGCTACTTGCACACCGACGGCCGAACTTATGACATCGACTACAACTCACGGCAGGAAGGCTCTTCGATCGTCGCGCGCACTTACGCCGCCGTCACGTCGCGGAGCTATCATCCCAACAGCGTCCATGCCCTGTTGCTGGATGGTGCCGTCCGCTCGATCAACAACAGTCTAAATCTGGCCGTCTGGCGAGCATTGGGAACTCGACAACGCGCTGCGGGCGAGCCGGCCGGATACGAGTTCTGAGGCGTAACTCCTCCTTGAGCGAGAGTTGGTGGGCCGCGACGTAAGTCTGAAGTCGCTCAATCGCCTCACCCCAATGCCAAAACATGATTGCTCCCAAAACAGTCGCGTCACATTCCGCAAGCGTTGACATTCAGCTTTTTGTCGACGGACAAAGGCTCTCCGTAGGAAAAATGGGGCCAGAACGGATCATGCTGACATCCCCGTCGAATCTTCCCGCCTGTGATGGGGAGTTAGCATTGTCTGTCGATGGCAACGAACGACGCTGGCCCGTGCGGTTGCCGGATGGCGCATCCGAGTCGTCTCCATTCGTGCGGGTGGAACAGCTTGCTCGGCCCAATGAAAAATGAGAAATGATGAATGGAAAATGCAAAATGTCAGTCACCGGCGTTTTGCATTTTCCATTTCTCATTTTCCGTTCGCGACCTTGGCATTGGATTCGACGCGGCTGTGCTCAACTCGCTCACCCTTCCGCAACATTGACGAAGACCTTCAGCGCGTCCTTCGCTTCGACCAGCAGTCGCATCATTTCGCGATAGTTGTCGAGTCCGTTGACGGGTGAGGTGAGGATTCTCTGGGTGACGCCGGGATAGAAGATTTCGCCCTGAGCCATGTCGCTGATGCCCGCCTCGAAGTGGCGGAAGTTGGCGTTGACCGATCCCAGCAGCAGCTTGTTGCCGAGCACCCATTCCAGATTGATCTTGTCGGTTTGGACTTCGGTTTTGCGTGTCCCGCCGGTGATGCTGGTCCACACGATCGCTCCGTTGCGACCGAGCACGTTCATGGCATCGAAGGCGATCGCGCTGTTGCCGGTGGCCTCGACGATTAGGTCGGGTGCTCCGGTTTGCTTGGCGAGTTCCGCCAGCGAGCAACTGACGTAGGTCGCGCCGTAGGCTTCAGCGATCTCGGCCTTGAAGTTGGGCTTCGGTCCGCGGGCGATGGTGTAGACCTCGACGCCGCGCATCCGCAGGATCAACGTCGAGAGCAAGCCAATCTGTCCCGATCCGAGCACATAGGCGACCCTCGGCTCCCAGACCTGCAACCGCCGCTGAGCTTCATAGACTTGTTGGATCGCCTTTTCCGCGACGCTCATCGGTTCGGCCAGAACGCCCAGATGCTTCAACGCGGCCGGGACTCGGATCACGAACTCGGCATCATCGACGTAGTACTCGGTCATGTAGCCGTGCAGCAGGTTGATGCCCCGTTCGTAGTAGGTCTCTTCACTGGTCATGTCCGAGTGGCCGATGCGATCGAAGATCGAGCCACCTGGCCGGCGCACGGTGCAGGTGACGTAATCGCCCGGCTTGACGTGCCGCACGTTCGGGCCGACTTCTTCGACGATGCCGAACGACTCGTGACCCAGCACCAAGAAGTCGTAGCCCGGTGGAGGATTGCCATACAGCCCCTCGTTGATTTCGCGATCGGTGGCATCGACACCGACTTTCAAAACCTTCACCAAGACGCCACGACCGTTCGGGACATCGGTCACTTTTGGCTTCGGCAGCTCGGCCATGTGGACGCTGTTCGGATTTCGCGGTTTGACGGCAATCGCTTTCATGGGAGTACTCTCTCAAAAGTTGAACGGAGACCTGGGAGACGAGCCGCGACACGCAGCCCGGAAAGGAGCGGGAGTGTATTAGCCACTTAGTGGAGAATCGACAAACCCGATCGAAACTCATTGTCGCTGTGAGAACCGAAAGCCAGAATGGCCGATCACTCGCACAATCGGAGGTCAGCATGACTCGCCCCTTCCCTGGCATGGACCCGTATCTCGAACCGCAACCGTTCTGGAGCGACTTCGCGCCGCGATTACTCAGCACGATCGGCAACCAGCTTCTCAGAAGGCTGTTCCCCGACTACGACGTGCGTATCGAAGAGTATCTGCTCCTTTCCAATGACGACGAACCGCTGCATCGCGTCAAGCCGGACGTGAGCATCAATACGCCGCATTGGTGGTCGGACGGTGGTGGCACGATGGTCGCCACGGAACCGACCATTGCCGAGCAAACTTCACTGGAGGTGGATTATCCGTCTAAGGAACCACTCACGCAGCGTCATCTCAACGTCATCCATCGACCGACCGAGCGAGTGGTCACGGTGATGGAGTTGCTGTCCCCCAGCAATAAAGTTTCGGGGGCCAATGGGCTGGGTGGCTATCTTCTCAAGCGAGCCGAGTTACTCGCGAGCGACACCCACTTGATCGAGATCGATCTGTTGCGTGGCGGACAGCGACTGCCGATGGGCGGGCCGTTGCCGGCCGGTGATTACTTCGCCTACATCGGCCGAGTTGGTCGCCGATGGCGTGCTCAGGTCATTGGGTGGCCGTTGCGAGCGAAGCTCCCAAACATCCCGATCCCGTTGCTGCCCGATGATCCCGAAGCTGAGCTGAATCTCGACGCCGCCTTTGAAGCGGCCTACGAGCCAGCGTTATGTAGCCAACGCCTGCCGTATCGCGAGCCGCTCGTCCCACCGCTTCGCGAGAGTGACGTTGCGTGGGCTGCGGAGCGGTTGGCAACCTTGAACGAAACGCGGTAGCGCAATCGGCGAATGCAGATTGTTGTTACCCGATACGCTGACGACCAACACAACTGACCCATCGCACTGACGGACCACACCATGACTCGCCCCTTCCCCGGCATGGACCCGTATCTTGAACCGCAACCGTTCTGGGGTGACTTCGCGCCGTCCCTGCTCGCCTCGATTCGTAATCAGCTTCGCGGACGGCTGTTTCCCGACTACGACGTTCGGATTGAAGAGTATCTGCTGGTTTCCAATGACGACGAGCCACTTCATCGCGTCGCTCCCGACGTCAGCATCAGCACGCCTCATTGGTGGTCCAATGGGGGAGAAGTCGCCCACGTTTCCGCTGGCGTTGGTGTTGCCGAGATAACGAGCGTTGAAGTGGACTACCCCGAGAAAGAACCGCTGACGCAACGGCACCTCAACGTCATTCATCGGCCAACAGAGCGAGTCGTCACGGTCATGGAATTGCTGTCGCCCAGTAACAAGGTCGCGAACCAGTCGGGACCGGGCGGCTATCTTCAAAAGCGGGCGGAGTTACTGGCCAGCAACAGCCACTTGATCGAGATCGATCTGTTGCGCGGGGGACAACGTCTGCCGATGGGCGGGAAGTTGCCGCCGGGAGATTATTTCGTCTACATCGGGCGAGTCGGTCGCAAGTGGCGCGCTCAGGTCATCGCGTGGCCGTTACGAGCGCGGCTCCCCAAGATTCCGATTCCGTTGCTGCCCGAAGATCCCGAAGCCGAACTCGATCTCGACGCTGCGTTCGAGGCGGCTTACGAGCCGGCCTACTACAGTCGCACGCTGCCGTATCGCGAACCGCTGAAACCGCCGCTCCGCGAGAGCGATGTCGCTTGGGCCGCCGAGCGGTTGGCGACCTTGAACGAAACGCGGTAGCTCGGTTGACGATCAGCGAACTACATTCCCTCCATGACTGTTGCTTATCGCGTTGAGCTTGATCGTTACTCTGGGCCGCTGGACCTGATGCTGTTCTTGGTCCGGCGGAGCGAATTGGATTTGCTCGACCTGCCGATCGCTGAGATCACCGCGCAGTTTCAACGATATCTGGCGGCGTTGCAGTTCTTAGACCTCGAACTGGCTGGCGATTTCGTTGTGATGGCCAGCACGCTGCTCGAAATCAAAAGCCGGCTCGCTCTCCCCAGCTCAGAGGAAGAAGAAGTCCCGGTCGAGGTCTCGGACGATCCACGCAGCGGGCTGATCTTGCAGTTGCTCGAATACAAGAAATTCAAAGAGGCCGCGCAAGCCCTCGAAGAGCGGGCCGCCGAATGGCGTGAGCGATACCCGCGGCTCACCGACGAACGTCCCGACGCCGGACGCGATCAAAGTGCCGATCGCATCAAAGGGGTCGAGCTGTGGGACTTGGTCAGCGCGCTCAGCCGAGTGCTCGAACGCCGAGTCATCGAAGAGGAATCGAAAATCCGGTACGACGACACGCCGATCTCGGTGTACGTCGAGCAGATCAGCGCGCGAGTCCGCGAGTCCGGCCGAGTCCCCTTCACCGCGTTGTTCGACAACGCCTCGCAACGCAGCCGGATCATTGGCATCTTTCTGGCGATTCTCGAACTATTGCGCCATCATGGCTTCCGAGCCGATCAAGCCGATGCCTTCGGCGAGATTTGGATCGTGCCCCCCGACGTCGAACTCGTTGAGAACATGCCCCACGAATCACTGGAGTCCGCATGAACGTCCTCTCGCGACTGACCGAATGGCATCCTGAAATGACCGCCTGGCGGCGAGAGCTGCACGCTCATCCGCAGACCGCGTTTGAAGAGACCTTCGCTTCCGAGTTGATCGCCTCGAAGCTGCAAGCGTGGGGAATCGAAACGCATCGGGGACTCGCCAAGACCGGCGTTGTGGGAGTCATTCACGGCAAGCAAACGGTCAACGCGCGGCTGCGCAGCATCGGCCTGCGAGCGGACATCGACGCGCTCGACATCGCCGAGCAAAACGACGTTCCGTATCGCTCGCAGAATCCCGGCAAGATGCACGCCTGCGGGCACGACGGACACACGACGATGTTGCTGGGAGCCGCTCGATATCTCGCCGAATCGCGCAACTTCACCGGCACTGTGAATGTCATCTTTCAACCCGCCGAGGAGAACGAAGGGGGCGGCCGAGTCATGGTCGAAGAGGGACTCTTCAATCGGTTCCCCTGCGACGCGGTCTTCGGAATGCACAACTGGCCGGGGATGCCCGTTGGACATTTCGGAGTCCGCACCGGCCCGATCATGGCCGCGTTCGATGTCTTCGAGATCATCGTCCGCGGATACGGCACTCACGCCGCGATGCCGCATTTGGGTATCGATCCGATCGTCGCCGCGGCACAGATCGTCACCGCGTTGCAGACCATCGCCAGTCGCAACACCAATCCGCTCGATCAGATTGTCGTCAGCGTCACGCAGATTCACGGCGGCGACACTTGGAACGTGATCCCCACCGAAGTGAAGCTGCGCGGTACCGCGCGAACCTTTCGCAAAGAAGTGCAGGACATGGCTGAGTCGCACATGCGGCGCATCGTCAGCGGCATCGCCACGTCGCTGGGAGCCTCGGCCGAACTGCATTACGACCGCCGTTATCCCTCGACGATCAACACGGCTCAGGAAACCGAATGGGCCGCCGAGGCCGCGACGGATGTCGTCGGCTCGCAGCACGTCGATACCGACGTGATGCCGTGCATGGGGGGAGAGGACTTCGCCTTCTTGCTGCAAGAGCGACCTGGCTGCTACTTGTGGGCTGGCAACGGTCCCTCCGACAACGGCCGAGTGCTGCACAATCCGAGATACGATTTCAACGACGACCTGCTGCCAATCGGAGCGAGCTACTGGGTGCGGCTCACCGAACGGCTGCTCGGTTCGTAGTGCGACGCCAACTCCCCCTCGCTGACGCTTCGGGTTAGTTTTTGATGCCGAGAATCAATGCCAAACAGGAGATCCTGACATGATCGTTGTGATGAAGAGAACCGCGACTCCCGAAGCTGTCCAGCAGATGGCTCGCACGGTTGAAGAGATGGGCTTGAAGGCTCACGTCATTGTCGGCACCGAGCGAACCGTCGTCGCCGCCGTCGGCAACAAGCCGGACGGTGCGAAAGAGCAACTCGAATCCTACGACGAGGTCGAGCAAGTTGTCCCGATCCTCGCTCCGTACAAAGTCGCGAGCCTCGAAACGAAGCCGGAGCCGACCACCATTCGGACACGCGGTCTCGTCATCGGCGGAGGCCACATCGGAGTCATCGCCGGTCCTTGCTCGGTCGAAAGCGAAGAGCAAATCCTGCTCGCCGCCGAACAAGTCAAAGCGGCCGGCGCGACCGCCCTTCGCGGCGGAGCCTTCAAGCCCCGCACCAGCCCCTATGCCTTTCAAGGTATGAAGGAAGAGGGCCTGAAACTGCTCGCGCTGGCTCGCGAGAAAACCGGTCTCGCGATTGTCACGGAGGTTATGACGCCGCAGCATGTCGAGTTAGTCGCGCGCTATACCGACGTGTTGCAAATCGGCGCTCGCAACATGCAGAACTATCACTTGCTGCAAGCGGTCGGAGAAACGCGATTGCCCGTGCTGCTCAAGCGAGGTCCGTCAGCGACGATTGAGGAGTTCCTGCTCGCCGCCGAATACATCCTCGACCAAGGCAATCAGCAAGTCATGCTGTGCGAGCGGGGCATCCGCACCTTCGAGTCACATACGCGGTTCACTCTGCCGCTGGCGACGGTCGCGTTTCTGCAAGAGCGAACTCACTTGCCGGTCGTCGTCGATCCGAGCCACGGCACCGGCATCGCCTCGCTGGTTCCGTCGATGTGTCTGGCCGCTGTCGCCTGTGGGAGCGACGGGCTGATCATCGAAGTCCATCCCGAACCAAAGAAGGCTCTGAGCGACGGAGCACAATCGCTCACCCCAGCCGCGTTCGCCGACACAATGGCCCGCTGCCGACTCGTGGCCGCAGCCGTCGGCAAGACGATCGGCTGAGGTCCGTGGAGCGAAAATAACCCGAAGCGTCAGCGAGGGATGAATTCTTCGCCAGCGCGCGCTGGCGAAGAATTCGTCCCTCGCTGACGCTTCGGGTTACTTGGGAATGCACGTCGGACTTATCCCTTGCGAGGCAGTTGATGCGGTCGGTGAATCACCAAGCGATTGAGCACTTGAGTGACGCCGCAAATCTCGCGCACGAGCTGGGAAACTTCGGTCTCGCTGTCGTTGGTCTCCAGCACACCTTCCAAGCAGAGTCCACTGCGGAAGCGGCGAACCACCAGGGAAGTGAAGTTGAGGCTCGGCTCGGCCATCAACCGGAGGCGGACCTCCCGTTCCAACTGATGCCGCTGAAGTATCGCCGAGTCATCTGAGGTCAGGACCGCGGTATCGCAGCACTCGGGTTCCACGATCGCCATGACCTCGTCCAATTCAGCAGACGTCGAGGCTCGGCGACGCACGTTCTCTAACTGGGTCGAATTTCGCATGGCGAGTTCCTTTCGAGGCGAGCAGTCATACCCAAGATCGTGGGATTCCTCCCATAAGCGGCGGTGAGTGTAATCCTCCAAATGAAAATGGCGAGCGAAATCTGTGAAACTCAGTGCAGCCGCGGAAGACCACGCCTCTGACGCTCGCGAGCCAACTGCTCGAAGGCCGATCGCTCGTCCTTCAGCAGCTTGAGCAATTGCGAGCCGGTGCAGGTCAACGCTGTCGCCGCTGCGGGGATGTCGAATTCGCACACCGCGAGCACATCCAACGCCTCGGCAAGCAATGTCGGGAAGTCCACATGAGTCGGATTGACCGAGATTCGCCCCGCAGGACAGCGAGTTCGCCACAACTCGGACGGGACTCGATCCGCCGCGCGAACCGTGCGGAACTCGACCGCCAACCGCACGCGTAATCGAAACAGCGCGACTTGCCGATTCTCCGCCTGACTCCGCCGCTCATTCCCTTCCGCTTCGATCCCCGTCGGCTCATGCCGCACGATGACGGCGGTCTCGACCTTGTTGCGATGCTGTCCTCCCGGTCCCGAACGCCGCGTCCGGCGCTCCGAACAATCGCGCAGCAACTCCTGAGGTTCGAGAGACGACGGATGACTGAGTTGAGCAGGAATGTTCGACATCGCCAGTTTCTGTTTGAGGAGACACAATCGTCGCGGATGATTTCGATTCGCCCACGGGTTTGCCACATGGACCAGGTTCCTCGCCGATTGTTCGCGCTGATCCCCGCCGCTGGCCGCAGTCGTCGCATGAGGACGTCGAAGCTGTTGCTCGCGTGGCAGGGGACGACCGTCATCGAGCATCTCATCGGTACGCTGACTCGGCCGGAGATGACCGTCGTGACGATCGTCATTCGTCCCGACGATCACGCACTGCGAGATGCTCTGCAACGCACGTCCGCCGTCGTCGTCATCCCCGACCACGAACCGCCGGAAATGCGCGACAGCATCGAGCTTGGCCTGCGAGCCATCCGTCAGAGATTTGCTCCGACTGATGCCGACGGCTGGTTGCTGATTCCCGCCGATCATCCGCTAATCGAACCGAACGTGCTCGACGGATTGCTCACACGCTGGTCGCAAGATGATTGCGAGGCACTGCTGCCGAAGTTCGGTTCGCGGCGCGGACACCCGACACTGTTGCGCTGGTCGCTGGCCGCTCGGATCGAACAACTTCCACGAGACGTCGGCGTCAACGCGCTCCTCCGTTCGACACAGAACCTCGTCACCGAATGGCCGACTGATCGCGAATCGGTCCTCGCCGATCTCGACACGCCCGAGGACTACGCCTTCTGGCAACGTCGGCTGATCGACGGCCTCTCGGTGCCCCCGACTCAATAGTCCGCGATCGACCCGTCCGGCAATCGGCCGCGAGTCGGCCATTCCGGTTTGCTCGGCGTCTTGGCCAGTTCAGCCAGCTTGGCTTCGTCGATCTCGCAGCACAGGCCGACTCCTTGAGGCAGAGAGGCGTAGCCCTCTTTGTCGATCGACCAGTTCTTCGTCACGAGTCCCGGCGGCGAGATGCTCGGGTAGTACTCGTGGATCAAGTAGAACGGGACCGCCGCGCTGCAATGCAAGCTGGCCGTCGCGCCGAGATCGGTCGTCACGCAATGCGGAGCGATCGGGACGTGATACGCCTCGCCGAGGATCGCGATCTTGCGAAGCTGCGTGATGCCGCCGGTGTGAGCACAATCGACTTGCAGGATGTCGGCGCAGCCTTCGTGCAGATAAGTGATAACGTCCCAGATAGTGCGGGCTTGCTCGCCGACGGCCAGTGGGATGCTGATATGCTGCTTGAGCCGCTTGAAGACTTCGATGTTGCCGGGGACAGCCGGCTCTTCGATGTAGAGCACGTCATAGGGCTTGATCGCGTTGGCGAACTGAATCAAGAACGGCGGCGGCATCGCGCAGTGCGCGTCGAACATCACGATGCCGTCTGGCCCGACTTGCTTGCGAGCGTTCTCGACCGACTTCACGAATCCTTCAATCTGCTGCGGGGTGCCGGAGAACGGTTGCGGGCCGGCTCCAACTTTGGTGGCGTTCGGTGTCGGATAGAACCGCAGCTTGTCGCGTGTTGGCCCACCGAGCAGCCGATAGACGGGCACGCCCCACAGCTTGCCGGTGATGTCCCACAGCGCCATGTCGATGCCGGCCAGCGTGTGCGTCATGAACGGCCCGCCGCGCATGTCGCGGTGCGAGCGATAAATCTTCTGCCAGAGATGTTCGATCCGCGTCGGGTTCTCGCCGTCGAGCAACTCAAACAGCGACTTCGCCAGCGCCGCCGCGACGTAGGGTTCAAGCTGATCGATCTCGCCCCAGCCGGTGACGCCGTGATTGGTCTCCAGCTTGAGGAACACTTTCCGCTGCATCGGCGTGGCCGTGAGCTTCGTGATTTTGATCGTCGTCGTCCTGTCGCCGACGTTGGCGGCCGGGTTGTTGGCGTCATCCACGCCGAACGCCTCGTTGAATCGCGGCCCGAAGCTGCTGGCTGCGAGACCTCCCGCAGCCAAAACACTCAGCGAAGTCAGCCATTCACGTCGATTGGTCATCGTGGTTTCCTCTCGAAAGACCGTTTGAGATTTCCGAGCGCCAGAGTAGCGCCTTTATTCAAAGCGGCAAAGCGTCGCCCTGCGTGGCTGGCGACAGTGTGTTGTCTTCATTCCTTTGACCAGATTCCTCTGATCTAAGGGGCCAACCCGTGCCTGAGGATTCCCTGACTCTAACGGAATCTAGGTACTAAAAACTGGGTTCGCAAAACTGGGCCAAGATCTCGATCCTTTCTCTTTCTCACGGAGGAGGGAGCGAGCATGGAAGCTCAGGGACGAACCCAGCGTG
>JBJXEX010000320.1:0-6323 GCA_046156195.1 Planctomycetaceae bacterium
CACGCTGGGTTCGTCCCTGAGCTTCCATGCTCGCTCCCTCCTCCGTGAGAAAGAGAAAGGATCGAGATCTTGGCCCAGTTTTGCGAACCCAGTTTTTAGTACCTAGATTCCGTTAGAGTCAGCAAAATTGTTGCTGGCTCCCATCGCGATCGTGACGCTCTCCGGGTCGATGAGCGTGTCCCGGTCACCCATCGTCACAGGGTCCGTCAGTGCCCACCACTGAATGCTGGTGTCTTGAAGTTCGGCGTGGAGATCGCCCGACTCATAGATCGAATCCACACCGCCGCCGCCATCGAGCCAATCGCTGCCGACACCGCCGGTGAGCAAATCGCCGCTGCTCCCCTGGCCGAGCAGCTTGTCGTTGCCTTCACCGCCGACGAGCGTGTCGCGACCGTTGCCTCCCAGCAAACAATCGTTGCCCGTGCCACCGAGCAACGAATCGTTCCCTTCTCCGCCGGTCAGAGTGACCGCGCCGGCCGTGAATCCGCTCGCGATCAGCCGATTGTTCCCGGCTCCTCCGGTGAGGCTGGCTTGTTCGACGGAGATCAGCACATCGGTGCCGACACCCAACAACTGCGAATTGGTGAGCGTGAAGTTCACATCGGACGTCTCGCGGAGCAGATCCAGCCCGTTGCCACCGTTCAGAGTGTCGTTGCCTCCGCCGCCGGTCAGGAGATCACCGCCGTCACCGCCATTCAGGGAGTCAGCTCCATCATCACCCGCGAGCGTGTCCGAGAAGTCGCTCCCCAAAACCGTATCCGCACCAGAGCCAGCGGCGACGGACACATTCACTCCGCCCAAGACCGTGAACTTGTCGGACGTGACGCCGCTCAGGTCGATGAGATTGTCGCCGTTGCCGCCGATGACGTTGATCGACTTCACCAGCGCGGCCGAAAGACCGTCGAAACGAGCGTCGCGAACACCGTTGATCGAGACATCGACAAAGCCGCCCACCGCGCGAATCACGACGTCATCGCCGCCGTTCAACGTCACGTCCACGGAAGCCGTGACCTGCACGACGAAGGCGCGCGAGAAACTCGCGTCATCGTCGTTGCCAGCGATGCCATCGAATCCCGCATCGCGTGCCGTCATCGTGATGACCGCAGTGCCGCTCTGACCGGCCGCCGGAGCGAACGTCACGAGGGCGGTGCTCTGTGGCGACGTGTAAGCGACCGTTGGATCGGGAACGAGCGTGGGATTGTCGCTGGTCGCGGTGAGGGTCAGCGTCTGGGATTCACCCCCTCCCGCGAAGAGGCCGAGGATGTTCAGCGATTGCGGCGGCGCGTTCGGATTCAACGGCGGCGGCGACGCGGGCAAGAGTATGGTCGGCGCGTCGTTGACCGGCGTCACGGTCACACGAAACGTGCGCGTGACGGTCGCATCGTCGGCATTGCCGGCGATGCCATCCACTCCGGCGTCGCTCACCATCACGGTGATGTCCGCCGTGCCGCTTTGATTCGCCGCTGGAGCGAAGGACAACGAGCCGTCGCTGTTGGGTGACGAATACGTCACGGTCGGATGAGGAATGAGCGCGGGCAGGCTGCTGGTGGCTCGAATCGACAACGCTTGGCTTTCGCCCACTCCGGCGGAGATGCCCGCGAGGTTGATCGTCTGTGTTCCCGCATCCTCCAGAATGGTGACTTCGGCAATCGTGTCGAGCGTTGGCACCGCATTGTCCGCGACCGTCACCTCGAAGCTGCGGGTGAAACTGAGGTCGTCTTCGTTTCCAGCCAGACCATCCACGCCCGTGTTCGTGACCGTCACGGTGATGGTGGCGGTCCCGGTACGGTCGGCGACCGGCCGATACGACAGCGATCCCGTTTCTGACGGTGCCGCGTAGTTGACCGTCGGCGTGGGAATCAGAGCGGGGTCACTGCTCGTCGCCGCGATTCGCAATGCGTCGCCGACTCCCGCCAGCACACCGGTGAGATTCACGGTTTGTGTGCTGGCGTTTTTCAGAATCGGAGCGCGGTTCGGAATGACATCCAGCGAGGGAACGTCATCCAGCGACGCAGACCCGCGCACGGCGAACTCGTAGCGGGATTCATCCGTGTCGTTGTTGACGATGCGGATCGTCGCCTTTCGCGAACCGGTCTGAGTCGGCGCAAATTCCACCACGAACGTCGCGACCCCACCGGCCGGAATCTGGGCGAGTGGTTGTGACACGATTCGGAAGTCGGACGCCGCCGGACCGGTGATCGTGATCGGCGACGAGCCGGTCAGTCGCAGCGGCTCGGTTCCTGAGTTGAAGATCTTGAACGTCTGCACGACGGGTGTGCTGCCGACGATGACGGCCGGGAACAACGTCTGATCCGCCAGCGAAGGAGTGCTGTCACCGCTGGCGATCGGCTTGCCGTTGCCACGCACCTCGATTTCCGTGCCGCTGATCGTCGTGTTGAGCACCCACAATTCATTGGTGCCACCAGCGGGTGCCGCGAAGTACAGCCGGCCGTTGACGAAGGCCAAGCGATTGTTCGAGGAATACGACGGCTCGCCGCGCACTTTCTCCACGAGGGACGTTCCCTCCGCCGTCCCATCGCTTTTCCACAAGCCTTCACTGAACGACGCATCGCTCGCGAAGAAGTACAAGACTCCGCCGGCGTTAATCAAATCCCGTGGCGAGTCCACGAAGTCCTTTAACTTCACCGTGCTGTCGGGAGTCCCGTTTGACTTCCACAACGCATTGCCTGCGGTGAAGAAGAGGGTGCTGTTGATCTCCAGCAACCAGCTTGGATTCTGGTTAGCGACAAGCACAGTACCGTCCGCCGTGCCATCGGTCTTCCACAGCTTGGGCTGACCGCTGGCGGAGTCTTTCGCGGGGAAGTACAGCGTACCGTTGATGTTCGTCAGAAATCCTGGAGACGAATCTCCGCTGCCGGGCACGATGTCTTTGACGATCTTCGTCCCCGCCGCCGTGCCGTCGCTCTTCCACAGTTCAAAGCCAGAATTTCCATCATTGCCCACGAAATACAGAGTGCCATTGACGTTGGTCATCGACTTGATGGGACGATATTGGCGTCCCGCCGGAAAGTCCTTCACGAGAAACGTACCTGCCGTCGTACCGTCACTGCGCCACAAGTCGCTGTCCGTCGCCGAGGTGTACCGCACAAAGAAGAGCAGGCCATTCGCGGCCGTGAATTGATCGATCCCCGTGCCAGTTCCCGATGACGGGAAATCTTTGACCATGACCGCGCCGCCCCCATTAGCCATCCACAGGGCATCACGATGGACTCCGTCGTAGGCTTCAAAGAAGACCTTGCCGTCCACGGCGGTCAATGAGATGGGTGAGGAACTCGATCGGCCAGGATTGATATCCGTGACCATCGCGTTGTCCTTCCAAAGTTCACGGCCATGAACGCCGTCGTCGGCCGAGTAGTAGCCATTGACCTGACCGGAACTCAGATGGGCGGAGCTTGGTAGATTGTCCGTGATCCGTCTCGTACCAGTGACGGTGCCGTCGCTCTGCCACAACTGGGTTCCATACTGACCGTCCGTGGCGTAGAAGCGCAACTGGCTGCCGTTACCGGTGAAACTCGATGGGTCCGAATCGACGGTGCTCAGGTCGATGAGTTGCGGCTTGGGTGACAACCCATCGGGGTAGATCGTGATCTCGTAGTCTTCGACCTCGCCATGTTCGGCAGCCCCCGTGATTCCCAGCCCAATCTCGTAACCGACGCGAAATCGGGCATACGTTGTCCCCGATGGAGTACCCGCCGGGATGTTGAAGGCCAGAGTCTGTGTACCGTTCTTCTCATAACCGAGATCGCGGTTCGTGAAAATTCGCTCGCCGGAATCGCGCCAATCTCCGTCTTGGTTGAAGTCGATCCAGGCCGTCAACTTCGCACGGTTTTGCATGATGTTCGTGACGGTCACTGAGACCAAACCGATTGTCGGTACGCTGGACGACACCAGCGACAAGAACTCGACGCCGTCTTCGTCATCGGTTGAGCGGTTCGCGTCATCGCCGTCCGCGTGTAGCGTGTGCTGACCATTGCTTTCGTCATCAATCCGCTGACCCAAGCGAAGCCAATACGAGAAATGCCGTGCTCCATCTTCGGCGAGCGTGGTCGGGTACGGGGCGGGGGCATCGCCAAAATCGAACGTCTGTCTGCCGCTTCCTTGAACCGCGAACTCGTACGAGCCTTCGTCCGCATCGTTGTTGGCGATCCGCACCGTCGCCGTACGCTGCCCCATCCCGCTCGATGCGAACGAGATTTGGAATGTCGTTTCTCCTTGTTGCGCGACAACGGAACTCGGCCGCTGGATGACCGTGAAGTCGCTCGCGTGAGCTCCACTGACGCTGATGACTGGCGCGCCGTTGAGATTCAGGTCCGCATTGCCGAGGTTCGTGATCGTGAACGTGTGGACGATCTCATCGCCGTAAGACGCAAGTGCCCCGAAGTCGGTGCCGTCCGTCAGGGAAGGCGTGGTGTCCCCCGCTGTGATCTGGACGCCCGCCGAACTCACCTCGATCTCCGCGAGACGATCAGGACTCTCGATGAGCCACAACTCGCGGCCATGCACGCCGTCATCGGCGGCGAAGTACAACGTGCGATCCACGGCGATCAGTTCGGCCGGCGCGGAACTCTCGCTTCCGAGACGCAGATCCTGAACCAAGACCGTCCCCGCGTCCGTGCCGTCGCTCGTCCACAGCTCGCGTCCGTGAACGCCGTCGTCCGCCGTGAAGAACAGCGTGCCGTTGACGTTCGTCAGTTGGCCGGGATTGGAATGATCCGCGCCGGCCCAGAGGTCTTTGACCAGGACCGTGCCGGCCTCGGTCCCATCCGTCTTCCACAACTCGCGGCCGTTGGTCCCGTTGTTCGCCGTGAAGAACAACGTGCGGCCAACCACGGTGAAGTCCGCCGGATTGGAATGTGCCGATCCCGCGCGGAGGTTTTTGACCAACACCGTCCCACCGGCGGTGCCGTCGCTCCGCCACAACTCGCGTCCGTTCCCGCCTTCGTTCGCCGAGAAGACCAAGAGACCGTTGAAGTTCGCGAGTTGCTGCGGCGCGGACTCGCCGTTGCCCGACCAAATGTTTTTCACCAACACCGTACCGGCATCCGTGCCGTCCGACTTCCACAACTCGCGCCCATTCGTGCCGTCGTTCGCCGAGAGAAACAACGTCGAACCCACGCTCGTCAAAAACTGCGGGTCGGAGGCAGCGGTTCCCGACCGGATGTTCTTCACGAGCACCGTGCCGGGATTCGTTCCATCGCTCACCCACAGCTCGCGGCCGTGAGCGGGAAGCGTTCCGGGACCATCGCTCGTCACGAACTGCGTTGGAGAATCCACCGCCGTAAAAAACAGTTTCTCGCCCACAGCGGTCAAGTTCTGCGGATGCGAACTCGCGTCCGGCGGCAGCGTGCGGTGTTCGGGTTGGAAAATGTTTTTGACGATGTCTGTCTGGACGCCGTCGCTCTTCCACAGCTCGAAATCGGGAGAGAACTGGTCATCGAAGTCGTACCAGAAATTCGCCGTGAAGAACAAAGTGCTGCCGACCGCCGTGGCATTCTCCAACGGCGACCGCTTAATTCCTCCCGGATCGAACCAATGACTCAAATCATGGACGCGCTCGGTCCCGGCCTCCGTACCGTCGGACTTCCAAAGCTCGTGAGCGTTCGCGGATTCCTCAACCCGGAAGAACAACATGCCGCCCACATTCGTCATCTCACCCGGATTAGAACCATACGCGCCGTCATCATCCGGCTGAATGTTCTTGACGAGCTGCGTGCCCAAGACCGTCCCGTCGCTCTTCCAAAGCTCTTGCCCCGTCGTCCCATCATCGGCCGAGAGGAACAGCACGCCGTGTACATTGACGAGGTTCTGCGGAGCCGCCGCTCCCGCCCCCGGCGCAAGCTCGATGAGCTGCGGCACCGCAGTCAGCAACGTCCGCGCTTCCACCGACTCGATCGAGCGACCGATCCGCTGTCGCTCCAAACGCCCCTGCCCGCCCCGCACTCGCGGCTTCGACCGACCGCCGAGTTGAGAGCGCACTCCACGCAACCAATTGACGAACGACATGCAACGCCCTCCTTGGCGCAGCGAACTCATTGATCTCTGAGTAGCCACGCTCGCCAAGAGCGTGGGAAGCTCGCGGAAAAACCCACGCTCTTGGCGAGCGTGGCTACAGAGTGCTTCATCAAAATGGGCATTCTGTATCAATCAAGTCGGCAATTCCGGCCCATCATCTCGATAGCGAGTGCCCGTCCGAAATTGGGTTTGAGCCGAGAGGTCTCGAAGGAGATTTGAAAAAAAAGCCTCGAAGATGAAGCGGTTTGGTTCAAAAAGGCGTAACACACGCCGAGGAAATTGAATTTCCA
>JBJXEX010000321.1:0-7678 GCA_046156195.1 Planctomycetaceae bacterium
CACGCTGGGTTCGTCCCTGAGCTTCCATGCTCGCTCCCTCCTCCGTGAGAAAGAGAAAGGATCGAGATCTTGGCCCAGTTTTGCGAACCCAGTTTTTAGTACCTAGATTCCGTTAGAGTCAGCAAAACTCCAACACTCGGGCGAGCGTGGCGACACAACGTGGCTCAACTGCAACAAGTTTCGGAAATGAAGGGAGACGCTTGGAGCTTCCGCACGGATGAAAGAAGTCTCAGGAGCACGCCACAGTCACTTCAGTTGCTCCCACTGTTTGTCCCAGCGTTGTGGCGAGATGGGGAGGGCAGTTCGCAATTCTTGAGCGAACAGCGACACGCGCAATTCCTCCAGCATCCAGTGGCAGATCGCGAGTTCCGGTTCGTGACGCTTGGCTTGCTTCGCGCTGTCGAGTCGCGCGATCAGTTTGCGCCAGCGCGGCTCGATGTCGGTCATCGCGCGTTGATCGCGAGCTTGTCCGGCGGCGGTGATCTTTTTGATCCGTACCGCGATCCCTTGGAAGTAGCGCGGAAATTGTTGCAACCAATCCCACGCGGTCGTGGTGAGGAATCCCGACTCGGTGAGTCGCGCGAGCTGTTCTCGGCAATCGGCGACCGCCGTTTGAGCGAACGGTAACCGGCAGCCCGCGATCGCTTGGCGAGCCTCCGTGTATGCGGCGAGCAGCGGGCCGATCAGGGGGATGACCTCTTGCACAGCGGCTGGAATGTGCTGCTTCGCCACGCGGACTCGCTCTTGAAACTGCGACTTCGTGCGCGGCGTCGGCTGGCTCGCCTGAGTCTCAGTTTTCGACCCACTTCCGAAGAACGCCCGCTCGGCGATCAGCTCGGCGAGTATCTGCGGCAGCTTCCCTTTGTCGGGGAGCATGGCCGTCAGCATTTGCCATTTGCCAAGCTCAGGCAGATGCTGCACCTGCTTCTTCAACTCCTTCGCCGCCGCGATGACGAATAACCGTCGCAAGCCAAGATGTGTGTCGAACGACGCACGCTCGGCCGAGTCCGCGAGTCGTAACGAAACGCTGTCGCCGCAATCCACGAGTGACGGATAGCCCTTCAGTTTGAGGCCGCCATGTTCGAGATCGACCGACGGAGGCAGCACGTCGAAGTCCCAATCGGTCAGCCCATCGCGATTCCACTGCGAATGGTCGATCGCCGAAAAGCTGGCCGACGCTTTCGCGCCGAGCTGTCCGCGCAATTGATCGAGATCCCGACTCACTCCCAAAGTCTTCCCGTTCGCTCCCAACACGCGGACGTTGATGCGGAGATGCGGTGGCAATTCGTCTTCGCGAATCTCGCTGGGGTCGATCCGCTCGCCGCTGAGTTTGGTGAGGATCGCCGCGACCGCCGCGTTGACGTTTCCCTCGCCGAACTTGAGCTGCTTGAGGACCGCCTTGGTGGTCTCCGGCACAGGCACGAACAACCGCCGCCGTTCTTTCGGCAACGACTTGATCAGCGCGGTGATTTTCTCTGCGAGCAATCCGGGAACCAGCCAGCCGAGTCGCAGCGAGTCAAGCTGATTGAGTCCCTCCTGCGGCACGGCGATCGTGATCCCATCATCCGCCTCACCCGGACTGAGCTTGTATTCGAGCGGGACTTGAATGTGCTTGAGCTTCAACGCCGCCGGAAAGTCTTCGGCCGATGCGGCAAAGCGTTCTGGGTTGAGTAAGTCCTCGCGCGTCAAGAACAGCGTTCGTTCATTCGTAGCCACGGGCGGCCCGCCTGTGGTCGCGCGGTTCTGCAAATGACGGATGGAGTTCGACGGCACGACAGGCGAGCCGCCTGTCGCTACGGGCTGACGCAGCCACTTCAACAGGCTCGGCCCATCGACGACGTCCGGCGGAATGCGTTGCTCATAGAACTCCAGCAGCGCTTCCTCGCCCTTCAAGAAATCCGCGCGGCGCGACTTCACTCGCAACGCTTCGAGTTCATCAATCAGCTTCGAGTTGTGAACAAAAAATGGAGCCGTGCAATCGAAGTCTCGTTCGACCAAGCCGTGTTGAATCAGCAGATGCCTCGCGGCGACGGCGTCGATCCGTCCCAATCGCACTTTGCGACGCGGCACGATCGTCAATCCGAACAACGACACCCGCTCAAACGCCATCGCCGAGCCAGCCGAGCGATCCCAATGCGGCTCGCTGTGAGTCCGCGTGACGAGATGCTCGGCCAACGATTCGATCCACGCCGGATCGATCCGCGCAACCGTCCGCAGATATCGCTTGCTGGTTTCGATCAGCTCCGCCGCGACGATCCATTTTGGCTTCGAGCCAATCACTCCCGATCCCGGCCAGACGACTCCCTTCATTCCTCCGGCCGCCGTGTACTCGGTCGATTCGTTCTCACGATTGGCGATGCTCGCCAGGAACCCCGTCAGCAATGCGCGATGAATGCTGTCCGCAGCCAACTTGGAATTCGAGACGTGAGATTTCAGATTTGAGATTTCCGCTTTGGTCCGTCGCGGCGGATGAGATTTGGAATCTGAGATCTGCGATTTGGAATCTGAAATCTCCGTGGCAGCTAGAGGCGTTTCACTCTCTTCCGTCCAGAGTCGGCGGCCCGCTTTCAACCCGCATTCGTTTGCGATCTCGACCAACTGCCGATGCACGTCGGCCCATTCGCGCAGCCGGTTGAAGTTCAGAAAGTTCTGCAAGCACGCCTTCCGCACTTGGCTCTTCGAGAGCGTGTCCTTCAAGTGATGGAAGAAATCCCACAGCTTCAAGAGGCTCAGGAAATCTGAATCGGGATGTCGAAACGGCCTGTGCTTCTCATCCGCCGCCTGCTGCTTGTCGAGCGGTCGTTCGCGCGGGTCTTGAGCCTCCAGCGCGGAGGCGATGATCAAAATGTCGTGCAGACAGGCTTCATCATGTCCCGCGACGATTAACCGAGCGATCCGCGGATCGACTGGCAATCGGGCCAGCTTGCGACCCAGCTCAGTCAGCTCGTTCCGATCGTTGACCGCTCCGAGTTCAAACAGCGTCTTGTATCCGTCGCGAATGGCGGTCGGCTTCGGCGGTTCGAGAAACGGAAACTCCTCGATCGCTCCGAGGTTCAGCGACTGCGTTTGCAAAATCACTGAGGCGAGATTCGTGCGGAGAATTTCCGGCGGAGTAAATCGCTCGCGAGTCTTGTAGTCCGCTTCATCGAACAGCCGAATGCACACCCCCGGCCCGATGCGCCCGCAACGACCTTTTCGTTGATCGGCCGATGCTTGCGAGATCGGCTCGATGGGGAGTCGCTGCATCTTGCTCCGCGCCGAGTACCGACTGATCCGCGCCGTGCCGGTGTCGATGACCGCTCGGACGCCGGGGACTGTCAGCGAAGACTCGGCGACATTCGTGGCGATCACGATCCGTCGCCGGCCGGACTTCGGTTCAAAGACACGCTGCTGCTCGGCCAGCGTCAGCCGAGCATACAACGGCAGGATATCGACCTCGGCCTGTTGTCCTTTGCGACTGCTCGTGATGTTGAACCGTGCTCGGAGCAGCTTCGCGGTTTCGTGAATGTCCCACTCGGTCGGCTGAAAGATCAGGATGTCCCACAAGCCCTCGGCGACGAGTTCATCGACGGCGGCGAGGATCGCCTGCTGCGGATCGAGATCGTCGAGATCGTCCCGCGGGCGCAGGCGAGCGGGGGGCGTCAGTCCCCCGGTTTGTTCGTGAGCGAACTCGCTCTCAACCGGTGGGCTAACGCCCCCCGCTCGCCTGCTCTCGGCCAGCGATCGCCAGCGCACCTCGACCGGATACATCCGGCCGGAAACTTCCAGAATCGGAGCGGGATGACTCGGTGAACCAAAATGCTCCGCGAACCGCGCCGCGTCGATCGTTGCCGAGGTAATGATCACCTTCAAATCCGGTCGCCTCGGCAGCAGTCGCTTCAAATAGCCCAGCAGGAAGTCGATGTTGAGACTCCGCTCGTGAGCCTCATCGACAATGATCGTGTCGTACTGATCGAGGAACCGGTCACTGCGAGTCTCGGCCAGCAACACGCCGTCGGTCATCAGCTTGATGAGCGTGTTCGGCTGCGTCGCATCGGTGAAGCGAATCTTGAAACCGACCGTCGTGCCGAGCGTTGTTTTCAGTTCGTCCGCCACGCGCGCCGCGATCGTCCGCGCGGCAACTCGTCGAGGCTGCGTGTGACCGATTAAGCCAGAGACGCCACGTCCCAACGATAAACAGAGCTTCGGCAACTGCGTCGATTTTCCCGATCCCGTCTCGCCGCAGACGATGACCACCGGATGCTCGCGGATCGCCGCTTCGATCTGACTCCGCTGCGAGAGGATCGGCAAATCGGAATCAAATACGAGCTTCGGCAGGCTCGCCCGCCGCCGTTCGCATCGCTCGGCCGAACGACGGAATTCCTCTTCAAACTTGGCGAGCAACTTGTCGAACGGTTGCCTCGCTCTTTCCGCCGCGTCCACGTCGCGCAGCATCCGTCGCAACCGATGCCGGTCCCCCTGCATGGTCTCGGCGAGACGGCGGTCCCAATCGGAAAATGACATCGACGTTTCGAGCTTGAGGGTGCGATTCGAGACGAGCACGAGGGACGTTCACACGTCACTGTCATGCCCGTCGTCTTTGGCTTCGGAGTCCGTCAGCAGACGAACGTCACTCTCGGACGTTTTCAAAGAGGCGGGGATCACATCATCGCTGTCGTCCGCCGGCCGATCTCTGGGACGAACATCATCATCAACATCATCATCGGCAGAGTTATCATCGAGCCGATCTTCCACATGTTTCCGAGCCGGCAAGGCGATCATCACTTCCGTGCCCGCGTCGTGCTCGACCATGTCGGGATCGTCGGGGCCAAGATGGACTTTGTACTTTGCGTTCGCGAAGGCCAACTCATCGCCAGGCAGCAACGCTCCGCGAGTGACTCGCTGGCCATTCACTTTTGTGCCGTTCGTGCTGCCCAAGTCCCGAATGAAGAGCAGCCCATCCGTCTTCACGATCATGCAGTGCAGCTTCGAGATGCTGCTGCGATCAATGTAGATGTCGCAGACGCCGCGCTTGCGACCGACGATCGTCACGTCCTTCTTCAAGCGAATCGACCGCTCGCCGTCGGTGGAGATGAGCTTGGCTTCCATGTTATTCCTCAAAGCATCAATGGGGTGCCGTCGTGGGAGTCGTCATCAGGATACCCTGCCAAGTCGATCTGTCGGGAAAGTGATATCCGAAACGGCCGATTGCCTCGCCGGAGTTCAGCGGTCAGTCCGAACATGTCGATCCGCGAAAGCTTGAGGCTCAAGACGAAGTCACCCGACGCGTGAGTTTTGAAGCGGCGCGATTTGAACTCGGCTCTGCATAGATTTGTCAATTTCTCAAGTCATCTTCATTCCTTTGACCAGATTCCTTTGATTCAAGGGGCGAACCTGTGTTTCAGGATTCCGATCAAAGGAATCTGGTCAAAGGAATGAAACGAACGAATGGAGCTTACGGAACAAGCGCTGTCACAAGAATTTCGCGTGAAGGTTCTCCTGGAATAGACAACGTGAGGGACTCCGATCGTGAGAAACTTTGCTCGCTGGAGTAGTCGGCCTCTCGTCCCGATCCCAGCGGACCCCGAAAGACTTCGATCTGCGAATCCACCAGATTGATGATCCAATACTCGCGGATTCCGGCGCGGGCATAAAGACGCCGCTTCTCTCGATCCGAACCGAGCGACGTGTCGGCCACTTCAATCACCAGCGCTGTATCAACTCCGGTGGGATGCCGATCCGCGTAGTCCAGGATGCCGCCGCGAACGATCGCGAGGTCCGGCTTCGGCACACTGTCGGATGTCTCCAGCGAGCATTGATTGCAGCAATGCCAACCGGCAGGCAACTCGCGTTGCAGGAGAGATTGTGCCCAAGTGACACGGCTGTCGTGCGGCGGGTTCTTCGGCATGTTTTCGACAATCCATCCCTCCAGCAGTTCAAAGTTGTCGTCTTCCGCGAATCGACCAGCCTGTGTCCACCGGCGGTACTCAGCCACCGAAAACCGGCGCAACGGCCATACCGGAAACTCGGTGGTCGCAATCGAAGACGTCACGAGCGCACTCATGGAAAAAATCCTCAATTTCCAACATCGATGTCGTCATCGTAATGCTGGTCTCGATCGTCATGTGAGTTCCAGGGCAAACTTGAGAGCCTGTTCGACCGCAGCCATCTTGGCCGACGAGAGTGTCGTGATTCGGTTCCGAAACTGTTTCTTGGACACAGTCACAAGCACGTCGCAGTTGACCACGCAGGCTTTCGGCATGCCGTCGGCGGATGTGAGCGGGACTTCACTCGCGAGTTTGTGCGCCGTGCGGGTGATTTGTGCCACGACGACTTGATTTCTCGCCGACACGGCAGCCGCCCGTGTCAGGATCAGAATGGGACGTCTGCCGATTGGCTGTTCGAGTTCGGCCCACCAAATTTCTCCGCGTGTCATTGCTTTTCGCCCTCGCCCCAATCTTCCGGATCGAACGCCTCGGCAGCCATTCTGACGGAAGCGATTGCCCACGCTTCGTCGTCCTCATTTTCAGGGAGCGCGAGGAAGTCGAGGTAGTCGGACAGAATCCGCCGCGCTATCAACGCCGCGTCCTCGCCTCGGCTCCGAGCCAACTCGCCAAGATGTTGTTCGTGTGCGGGGTCCAAATCGACTGTCAACATCCTGTCACCTTTGGCTTCGTTAGCAGATCACTCGAAGTGCGATTTCTTGGAACGTCTTTTCTTCGATCCCTTCCGCACTGTTCCACGGAGATGTCGGCCTGTCAAGCAGCGGAAGGGTTGCTTGAGAAGGCCGCGGACGGTCGCTAATTTCCCCCGCTTGCTGCGCCTCGGCTGGCCTTGGTTGGGCAATGTTCGCCCCCCATTTTGTGGTTGATTGACCTGGGCGGATCGTGTTTTGAGCCGGCGGTGCGGCGATTACCTCAAGGGAAAGATTTCATGTCAGACAAGTTTGTGTACTTCTTTGGTGGCAGTTCGGCGGATGGCAACGGCAAGATGAAAACCCTGCTCGGCGGCAAGGGGGCGAACCTCGCCGAGATGTGTCTGATCGGCATTCCTGTTCCGCCTGGATTCACCATCACGACGGAAGTCTGCGCCGCTTACTACGAGCACGGCAAGAAAATCCCGGAAGGGGCCATTCCTGAAATCGACGCGGCACTCGCCAAGACCGAAGCACTCGCCGGAAAGAAGTTCGGTGATCCGGCTGACCCGCTGCTCGTTTCCGTTCGCTCCGGCGCGGCGCTCTCGATGCCCGGCATGATGAACACGATCCTGAACCTCGGCCTGACCGACGCCAGCGTTGTCGGGCTGACGAAGAAGACCGGCAACGAGCGATTCGCCTACGACAGCTATCGCCGCGTCATCGACATGTTCGGCTCGACCGCGATGGGTGTCGAGCACGAGGCGTTCGAGCACGAGATCTCCGCGCTCAAAAAGGAGAAGAAGGTCGCCCTCGACACGGATCTGACCGTCGATGACCTGAAGGAACTCGTCAAGCGTTACAAGGCGGTCTACAAAAGGCACGTCAAGGAAGACTTCCCGCAAGATCCCAAGAAGCAACTCATGCTCGCGATCAACGCCGTCTTCAATTCGTGGAACGGCAACAAGGCGATCCAGTATCGCCGCATCGAACGCATCACCGGCCTGAAGGGCACGGCCGTTAACGTCCAGGCGATGGTCTTCGGCAACATGGGCGATGGCTCGG
>JBJXEX010000326.1:0-20163 GCA_046156195.1 Planctomycetaceae bacterium
GGCCAATTCCGAAATTCCGAAGTGCCTGACCCCGTAACGGTGATGATTCAAAAATCCTTCGCGCCGTCATCAAGGCTCGTCCGCCACTGCGACAGGTGATCGAGACAAATCGCCGTGCCGCGAGCGACCGTCGTCAGGGGATCGTCGGCGACGCGCACCGGAATGCCGAGCTGCTCGTTCATCAGTTGATCGAGGCCACGCAGCAACGCTCCGCCGCCAGTTAGAACGAGTCCGTGATCGACGATGTCTCCAACAAGTTCGGGTTTGCACTGCTCGATGCAATTCTTGACGCAGTTGAGGATCGCGGTGACTGGTTCGCGCAGCGCTTCGCGAATCTCTTCGCTGGTGATGACCGCTTTGCGCGGGATGCCGCTGATCGTGTCGAGACCGCGGACTTCGGTCGTCAGCTCTTGTTCGAGCGGGTACGCACTCCCGATTTGGATTTTGACTTTCTCGGCCGTCGGCGTGCCGATCCGCAGCGAGAAGCGTTGCTTGAGATATTCGACAATCGCCTCATCGAGTTCATCGCCGGCGACTCGCACCGATTGTGACACGACAATCTCGCCGAGACTGAAAATGGCCACGTCGCTGGTTCCGCCGCCGATATCGCAAACCATGCTGGCAATCGGTTCCGAGATCGGCAGGCCAGCTCCGATGCCCGCCGCTTTGGACTCTTCGATGAGATAGACGCGACCGGCACCGGCGCGTTCGGCGGAGTTGAAGACGGCACGCTTCTCGACGGGAGTGATGCCGCCGGGAACCGCGATGATGACTCGCGGCTTTAGCCCTCGCATCTGCCGCGACGCTTTTTGAATGAAGTACCGCAGCATCGCTTCGCACAGTTCGAAGTCGGTGATGACGCCGTCCTGCAATGGTCGGATGGCGGTGATCGAATCGGGGGTGCGGCCGAGCATCTGCTTGGCCAGTTTGCCCACGGCGGTCCCTTTGCCGAGCACTCGCCGCGTCCCCTTTTCGAGCGCGACGACCGACGGCTCGTTGAGCACAATGCCCTCCCCCTGAACCGACACGAGCGTATTCGCCGTGCCGAGATCAATGGCCAAGTCGGGACACAACAAACGCCGCAAACGCTGAAACATGGGTCTTCCATGACCGCCGGGACGAACACCTTCTGGCGATCCGCCGCCAGACTTCGGGCGGGCTTGTAATCGGGATCGAAACAACCGGACAAGACCCCTTTCCGGCAGACAAATCACGCGACACGCCAGCGGTGTTTTCGAGCCACGCCCCATCGACCTTGTGTCGCTGGAACGCAAGAGGGAGAGCTCAATCACCTTCGCCACCAGTCGTCCTCAAACACCATCCGCACAAGGCCATTGGCATCGACACAACTTGAAAACGACTGGATTTGTGGTTTGTTTCTGCGGTCATCCAATCTCTGCGGTGTAAGTGTTTGAAGACGGAATCACCGCAGAGATTGGATGACCGCAGAGGCAATACTGTGCGTCGAATGAAAAGGAGATCCTCATTGAGGTCGAGTTGTGTAGAGACCAATGCCCCAAGGCGGATGGGGGCGGGCAAGTTCACCAAGTGCGTCCAAGTGCGTCCGAGTGCTGCGGAACCATTCCGATTGGCGGCACGACTCAACGCGGTTGTGCAGTTTGAAATCGCGCGGCTGATGCGACGCCTGCAAGAACTGGATTGATCTTGGCCATGCAACTTGACTCGGTTCAACGCTCCCGGCCGAAATCGTTCGATCGCCGGAGCGTCATCATCAAATTCCGACGAACCGTCATCATCGACGATCGAACGAACCGCCATCCAAGAGCCGGTGAAGATCAAGAGCCGCGACCGTGAGGGAGCGGATTGATCAGTACCGTCGCGCGGTTCGGCATGGGTGGCAGAGGCGGCATGTTCGGCACGCTTTCGCTTACTGTTGGGACTCGCGCAGGTTCGTGAAATGGCATCTCCGTCGCGCGAAGCTCGTCGAGAGCCGGGATTTCGATTGACGATTTGGCAATTGGAATTCTGCCGCCTCGTCGTGATCGCCGGACGCAGAGTTTCGCCCCAACCCCCAACACGTCGAGTCAAGCAGCCGGCAGGCAATCCAATTGCCTAGCCGCTTTGAAAATCGGGAGATCCAGCGATGCGCCTGTTTTCGTGGTTGTCGTCGTTCCAAAAAACATTGAACCGTTCTCGTTCTCGCCGCCCTGGTCGCAGCATCGCTCGACTGGAGCGTTTGGAAGACCGAGTCGTTCCGGCGGCCGTCACGTTCGACGCGGGGTTGCTGAGTGTCACGGCCGACGCCGGTGGTGAGTCGATCACGATCGCTGCGGCCGGCGGTTCCGGTGGCACGGTGCGAGTGAATGGTGTCGCTGTGCCGGGTGCCACTCCGGCGGAAGTCATGAGCATCTTGGTGACCGGCGACCCCACAGGTTCCAACTCGATTGATCTGAGTGGAGTCACCGGCACCGGCTTCACGGGCTTGCTGGCTCAGCAAGGAACCGGGAGCTTCGCGTTCATCACGATTCTCGGTGGCGATGGGGCGGACGACATCGTCGGCAGCACGATCAATGACTCGATCGAAGGTGGCGATGGCGACGACAGCATCGACGGCCTGGGCGGGAATGACTCCATTCGAGCCGGCATCGAGATGGCCTCGGCCACGAGCGACAATGACAGCGTCACCGGCGGCAAGGGCTTCGACACGATTCGTGGCGGCGTCGGCGAGGACACGATGACCGGCGGCGATGACTCCGACACCCTGTATGGCGGGGCCGGAGCGGATTCGCTCTTCGGCGGCGACGGCGATGATCGTCTGGAAGGTGGCGAGGGGTCGGACACGATCGACGGCGAAGATGGCAACGACTTCATCCTTGGCCAGGAAGACGATACCGACACGGTCGCGGGGACCGGCGGAGACTCGCTGCTGGGTGGCGACGGGATCGACCAACTGGACGGCGGCGTGGGCAACGACACGCTCGACGGCGGCGACGGTGCCGACATCATCAAAGGCCGCGAAGGCGACGACAACCTGGTCTGGCACACCGACGGAGCCACTGAAACGCTGGATGGCGGCTCCGGATTCGACACGCTGTCGGTGGTCGGCACATCGGGAAATGACTTCATTACGCTCGGTCAGACATCCGGCGGCAAGTACAAGATCACCGGCTCTGGTGCCCGCACCGGCAGCACGTTGCTGACCGAGGGCATTGTGGTCGACGGCCTCGAAGGCGATGACACGATCACGATCAACAATATCACGGCCTCCGTGCAGTCCTTCCTGGCTGTTTTTGGGGGTCAAGACGATGATCGGATTTTGGCGAATAATTCGGTGTTAACTCGGTTCGCGGTCTTTTTGGAAGGTGGTTCCGGAGCGGACAGCATCTCCGGCTCGCGGAATCGGGACTTCATCGAAGGCGGGACTGGCAGTGACACGATCCATGGGAATGGCGGAGACGACATTATCCGGGGAGACGACTCCATTCCGGGAGACGAAGACGGTGGCGACAGCGGAGTCGATGACGGCGGCGACAGCATTGTGGGTGGCGATGGAAATGATTTTATCTTGGCGGGCGGCGGCAACGACACGGTGTTCTCGCTGCTGGGTGAGGACACGATCTTCGGCGGCGAGGGGAACGATCTGCTCAACGGCGACGGCGGCGATGACACGATCTTCGGTGAAGGTGATGAAGACCGCATCTCTGCGGGAGCTGGAAACGACAGCGTCGATGGCGGCGACGGCAATGACAGCCTGAATGGCAACATCGGCCGCGACACCATGCACGGCGACTCCGGAGACGACGTGCTGCGAGGCGATGGGGACAACGATCAGCTCTTCGGCGACGAAGGGAATGACTCGATCCAAGGCAACGACGGCGTGGACATCCTCGAAGGCTTGGGTGGCGACGACACGCTGGATGGCGGCGACGGCAATGACCAAGTCATCGGCGGCGAAGACGACGACCTGATCGGCGGCGGCCGAGGCAACGACCAAGTCATCGGCGATGAATTCGGAGGCTCCGGCAACGACGGCCGTGACTCCGTCTTTGGCAACGATGGTAATGACACGCTCAGCGGCCAAGGTGGCGACGACTTGCTCAATGGCCAGGACGGCGTGGACGTTCTGGGCGTGGACGCCCTCGAAGGTGAGACCGGGGACGACAGCATGTTGGGCGGTGCCGGCAACGACACGATCAATGGCGGCGATGGCCGAGACACGCTCGACGGCCAAGACAACAACGATCGGATCAACGGCGGTGAGGGGAACGACATCATCTTCGGCCGCGATGGCAACGATATCCTGCAAGGGGGCGGCGGCAACGACACGATGGATGGCGGCAACGGCCGCGACGGACTCTCTGGCCAAGGGGGCAACGACAGTCTCCTGGGAGGCACCGGCAACGACAGTCTGCTCGGCGGAGCGGGTAACGATCGTCTGTTCGGTGGCGACGGAAATGACATCGCGCTGGGCAACGAAGGAGACGACTTCGTCGATGGCGGAAACGGCGACGACGACACCGTCGGTGGTGGCACCGGCATCAACGTCGTGCTCAACGCCGCCGGCCAGGACTTCGACGCCGACGAAGAGCACTTCGACTTCAATCCGTCCTGGGAATAACCCTCTGGTGGCAATCTGAGCAACACACAAGCCCGCGCCGAATTGGTGCGGGCTTGTGTTTTGTGCGCTCAACTCTTCGCGGCCTTTGCGACCTTCTGTTCAAAAAAGTGTTTTCTGTTGGACAGAAGGTCGCAAAGGGCGCGAAGTGGGACAGGCTGTTGCGGAACCGATCGGAGCATTTGCAGTCCAGAGAAGACCACAATTTGGCATCGAGGTCCGGTCTGACGTGAAGCCTCGGTCGATCTTCGTTTGGATTGATCCGTGCTAGGAAAACTGACATGGACTTGTTTGCCGCCAGTCATCTGCACGAGTTTGCTTCTCGCGTCTTTCAGCACTTCGGAGTTCCGACGCCGGACGCCAATCAAGCGGCGGACATCCTCGTGCTCAGCGATCTGCGTGGGATCGACTCGCACGGCATCGCGCGGTTGCGGTCGTATGTCAGCATGTTGTCGATCGGGCGTATCAATCCTCGGCCGAACATCCGCGTGGTTCGCGAGTCGCTCAGCACGGCGACGGTGGATGGCGACAATGGACTCGGTTTAGTCGTCGGGCCGAAAGCGAACTCGATCGCGATGGACAAGGCCGATCATGCCGGGACCGGTTGGGTCGCGGTGCGGCATACGAATCATTACGGCATCGCCGGTTGGTATGTGCTCGAAGCGCTGAAGCGGGAGATGATCGGCTGGGCGATGACCAACACGACGAAGATCGTCGCGCCGTTGTGGGGAGCCGAGAAGATGCTCGGCACGAACCCGTTGGCGATCGCGTTTCCAGGTCTGGAAGAGCCGCCGATCGTGATCGACATGGCGACGCCAGCCGCTGCGTTTGGCAAGGTCGAGATGGCGATCCGCACCAACCAGCCACTTCCCGACGGCTGGGCCATCGACCGCGACGGTCATCCAACGACCGACCCGCACGCGATGGTTGCCGATGGAGCGATGCTGCCGCTGGGTGCCGATCGCGAGCATGGCGGACACAAAGGCTATTGCCTGGGAGCATTGGTCGATCTGTTATGCGGCCCGCTCAGCGGCGCGAACTGGGGACCGTTCACGCCGCCGTTCACGCTGGATCATGCCGAGCCGCCGCGACGTGTCGGTCAGGGGATTGGTCACTTCTTCGGAGCGATGCGGATCGACGCCTTCATCGACCCGACGGAGTTCAAACGTCAGATCGACGATTGGATTCGGACCTTCCGAGCGACCAAGCCCGCGCCCGGCACCTCTGGCCCGCTGATCCCCGGCGATCCCGAACGACTCGCCGAAGCCGAGCGCCGTGTCACCGGCGTTCCGTTGGTTCCGGCGGTGATCGCCGACCTGCGATTTGTCGCTCAGCAAACCGGTGTCGCGTGGGAATAAGCTGTAGCCGCACTCGCCAGAGTGCGGGAATGTCTCCATTGTGGTGCGACGCTCCGCGTCGCAACTCACGACGCGGAGCGTCGTGCCACACTACGGCGACAATTCGACTCCGTCGATGAACACTCGCCGCACGGTGAGATCGGGACCGAGCACGACGACATCGGCACGCTTGCCTCGTTCGAGGCTCCCCAGTTCGTGATCCTGTCCCGCGATGCGGGCGGGAGTCAGCGAGGCCATGCGAATCACCTCCCACAGCGGGCGTCCGGTGAGCCTCGCGAAGGTGCGAATCATGTGGTCCATGCCTTGGACGCTCGAAGCCAGAGCGGTCAGGTCCGGCAACATGCCGACGTCATCTTGTTTGACGAACGGTTCGCCACCGTCGCGTGGGCCGATCACATAATTCCCGTTGGGCATGTCGAGCGCCCGGCTGCAATCTGTGACCAACGCCAGTCGATCCGGACCTTTGATCTTGAGAGCCAACAACAACAGGCTCGCATCGAGATGCTTGCCGTCGGCGATGACTTCGGTGGTCAGCTCGTCGTAATACAACGTCGCTTCGAGCACTCCTCCCTGCATCGGATACATCTGAAACTGCCTCAGCCGAGTCTTGTCGGACATCGCACAGAAGAGATGGTCGATGTGCCGCACGCCCCACTCGACCGCCTCGGTCATTTGAGCGAACGTGGCCCACGAGTGTCCGACGTTCGTCCGCACCCCTTTGGCTCGGCAGGCCAGAGCGAACTCTTTGGCTCCGACGATTTCCGGAGCGACGGTCGCTGTGACCAACTCGTCGGCGTATTCGAGGTACTGATCAAACTCCTGCTGAATCGCCGGTCGGATCGGCCCGGCGGGATGAGCACCGCGAGCTTCATATCGAAAGTACGGACCATAAAAGTGTGCTCCCATCACCCGCGCGCCATCGGGGTCCGGCGTGCGGCGAAACTGACGAGTCTGATCCAGCGTCGCGAGAATCTGTTCGTGAGTCGCGACCGTCGTGGTGATCGCCATTCGCGTCGTGCCGTGCCGCGCGTGAGATCGCAGTGCCAGCCGAAACGACTCGGCCGTCCCGTCCATGAAGTCCCCCCCCGCTCCGCCATGCACATGCAGATCGACAAAGCCGGGGGAGAGATAGCCCTCTCCCGCATCGACGATCGTCGCCTCGGCAGGCAACGACTCGCCGGCATTGAGGACTTCGGCAATCCGACCTTCACGAACCACGATCGCCCCCCGCTCGATGTGATCGGGAAGCACGAGCTGGCCAAGAAACACAACCGGCATCGACATGGAGAACTCCGCGAAAGTAATTGGCGACGGTGACAACGAACTTGAGTTTCCAGGCCCACGACTCATGGCACAAGCATTCGTCGTCGCGCGATGCGAGCGACCGATGAGCCGACGGCGCTCGCCCAATGACACTCACTTTGATGGGTGCAATGATCAGCCGGAACGCACTAGCGTCCGGTTTGCCGCTGTTTCAGTGTCCGAACCGGACGTTAGCGCGTTCGGCTCAGGTGCTGGTCGATCGGCCACGCAATTGCGCCGCCGGAATTCGTCTGGACACTTTGCGGCTCGGCGGGCTGTAATCCCCGCCCTTCACTGGCCGCGAGATGCGCGCCTCATGTTTGGCTCCAAGGATGGTGCTGCCGTGGATCAATTTGCTCGACTGCTTCCGTATGTTTGGCGACACCGCTCGAAGGTGTATCTGTCGGTCTTCTTTGCGCTGGTCGTTGCCGTGTTGTGGGCGGCGACCCTCTCGATGACCTTCCTGGTCGTGAAAGTGCTGCTGCAAGGACAGAGCTTGCAGTCGTACTTGGCCAGCGAAATCCAATCGGCCGAGACCGAGATCATCAAACGCGAACAAGAGGTCCGCGACCTGGATCAAGCGTTGACGGAATTCACTTTCGACGAATCGTCGATCAACGTGGCTCCGGGGACGCCCAAGTCGAAAAAAGAAGTCAATTTGCTCCGGCGGCTGGACCAGAAACGTCGCCAACTGAGCACCGCGTCGCAACGGTTGGTCGCGGCTCAATGGATTCAGCGACACATCTTGGGCTGGATTCCCGAAGATCAATTCAACACCTACGCGCTGATCTTGGGAGTGTTGGTGCTGGCGACGGCGATCAAAGGGACGGCAGTCTTCATCCAGGAAATGCTGGTGGGGAGCGTCGTCGAACTTTCGGTGCTGGCGTTGCGGAAGGATTGTTTCCGGCACGCTCTGGAACTGGACTATCAGACGTTGGCGCTGCACGGCACGGCGGACCTGATGTCGCGATTCACAAACGACATCAACATCGCGGCGGATGGGCTGAGCCTGCTGGGTGGCCGCATCGTGCGCGAGCCGCTCAAAGCCGCCGCCTGCATCCTGGCGGCGTTTTATGTCAACTGGCAGTTGACCGCGCTGTCTTTGGTCTGCGTGCCGTTGATGGCCATCACGTTTCATCGCTACGGCAAACTGCTGAAACGCGCCAGCCAGCACATGATGGAGCGGATGTCGCGGATCTACAAATCTTTGGAAGAGACTTTCGACGGGCTGAAGATCGTGATCGCCTTCAATGGAGCAAGACGGCATCGGTTGCGATTCCATCGCGAGAACAAGGACTACTATCAGACGGCGATGAAGGTCGTCCGCATCGACGCTTTGACCAGCCCCACGATCGAATTGCTGCTGACGATGGCCGTCTGCTTTTCGTTGTTGCCGGGCGCGTACTTGGTGCTGAGGCACCGAGACTCGATCTGGGGGATCAAGCTCGCCGCCGAACCGATGCTGATCGAAGACTTGTCGGTGCTGTATGTCTTGCTGGCCGGCACGCTCGATCCGATTCGGAAGCTGTCGGCGATTTACTCGAAACTGAAGCGTTCGTCCGCCGCGATCGAACGTGTGTTTGAAGTGCTGGATTGGAAACCCGCTCTCCAGCAAGCGTCCCCCTCACAACTGCTGCCGAGGCATTCGCAGTCGATCAGCTTCAAGAAGGTCTCGTTCAAGTACGCCTCGGCGGCGGCGACTCCCGAACGGCCCGATGCGCTGACCGATGTGACCTTGAAGGTCGTGGCCGGCGAGGTCGTGATCGTGGTCGGCGAGAACGGCAGCGGCAAATCGACGTTGGTGAACTTGCTGCCGAGATATTACGACCCGGATCGTGGCACCGTTCACATCGACGGGATCGATATCCGCCATGTGCGGCTGCGCGATCTTCGCAATCAGATCGGCGTGGTGACTCAGGAAACGCTGCTGTTCGACGACACGATCTATGACAACATCCGCTACGGCAAACCGGACGCGACCCATGCCGAAGTGCTCGCCGCCGCGGACAAGGCCCATGTGACGCAATTATTCGACCAACTGCCCGAAGGTTTCGACACGCGCGTCGGGCCGCGCGGCAACCGGTTGTCCGGCGGTCAGCGGCAGCGGATCGCGCTGGCTCGCGCACTGCTTCGCGATCCCACGATTCTGATCCTGGATGAGGCGACCTCGGCGGTCGATGCGCAAAGCGAATCGCTGATCCATCAGTGCCTCGGCGATTTCGTCAAAGGCCGCACCGTCTTCTTGATCACGCACTCGGTGACTTCGCAAATCCTGGAGTTCGCGACTCGGATCGTGGTCATGGACCAAGGCCAGCTTCTGGCGACCGGCCGACACGAGGAACTCTTGCATTCGTGTCCGGCGTATCAACGTCTGTATCGCGCGCAATCGTTCGGTCGCGGAGGCGATAGCCAAGGCGAGTTCCAACTCGACGCTTCCGCCGCCGACTCCGAAGCAGAATCGACCGGGCTGACCGATCCGCCGCACTTCATCAAATTCCCGCCGACGTGCGACGAACCCGTCACCAAAGACACGCGCCGCAAGACGCACTGAGCCAGTCGAGGCGACGGCGAGTGGGGTGGCGATCGGATCGGCGCAGAAATAAGTGTCTTGAGTCGCCGTCATCCGTGTGTGATGCCATCCGTGTCCGCCGCTTTTGGCTGGAAGCAACTGTCTGCGCACACGGAACAACTTTCGGAGACGGTGACGTTTCCCGACTGCGAGTTGTGTGGAACAACGAGGTTCATAGCCCCCCCCGGTGGTCGCTTGGTGAGCCGACCGCGCTGGCGGTGGGCGATTCGTCGCCAAACGTCACCCACCGAGGCCCGTGGCTAGCGCCAGCGGCTCACAACCTCGCCGCGTGGGAACGAAGGCAGACAGCTTCGGATCGGCCACATGAATAAAATGGCCGTGACGCACGCGAAAAATTGCATCAGCCGCATGCGAGACCGATCCTGTCGAACGGACGGAGCGCAGGTCAGCTACCATCGCTGCGAGATTTACGATCGGCAGAGTTCACGCGATCGCTAGGCCAAGATTGCTTGGAGCAAACCTTGAGTCTGTTCGGCGGTTTGAACTTGCCCCGGCCATTGACGGAAATTGCCGAACGGTTCGCATTGTCTTCGGTCGATTTCCCACTAGCTTCTTACTCCCGACCCACGATGCGAGTGGCAAGACGTGGTCGGAATTTACCATCCCGGCTCCCAAAGCTGCCCCCTCGGAGAATGAACATGCTCTTCCCCAATTGGTCCCGCTTCATGACTCGTCAGATTCGCCGGTCACGACGTCCGCTGGCCGTCGCCGCCGTCGAGCTTTTGGAAAAACGTACGGTTCCGACCGTCACCGCTTCTGGTACTTCGGTCGTCACCATCGTGGTCACGGCAGATGAAGACATTGACATCCAGGACAACGCCGGTGCTCTGGAAGTCCTCGAAAACGGTGTCGCGAATGCGCAGATCGCGGCGTTGAATATTCCTGTCGCTTTCATTCAGTCACTCTCGATCAGGGCGACGAGCAGTTCGGCCGCCAACACGATCAACCTGGGTGGCATGACCGACACGGCCTTCGTTCTGCTGGAGAGCCTGTCGGTCAGAGCTGGTGGCGGCAACGACACGATCACCGGATCGCCGCTGATTACGGTCAACGAGGTTCTCTTGGGTGGCCGTGGCGATGACATCATCAACGGCGGCGACGGCAGCGACGTCATCAATGGCGAGGACGGCAATGACGTTCTCACTGGTGACAATGGCGATGACGTTGTGCTGGGTGGTGCGGGCAGCGACGTGCTGACCGGCGGCGACGGCAACGACAACCTCAAAGGCCAAATCGGCGACGACGCCGTCAATGGCGGAGAGGGTGACGACCGCATTGACGGTGGAGACGGCAACGACACCCTGACCGGTGCGGATGGCAATGACAGCATTCTCGCCGGTAGGGGTGACGATGTCGTCCGCGGTGATGATGCGGCCGCCGTGGCTCCAGGCAATGACACGATTGACGGCGGTGCCGGCTTCGACGTTATCCAAGGAGACGACGGCGACGATTCGATCAACGCCGGTGATGGCAACGACCTCATCGGCGGCAATGCCGGTAATGACACCCTCAACGGCGGTGCCGGCAACGACCGAATCGACGGCGGACTCGATAACGACGTGATCGCCGGCGCTGCTGGCAACGACACCCTCCTGGGTGGCGACGGCGACGACAGCATCACTGGCGGTGCCGGTAACGATGTCATCGCCGGTCAAGCCGGAATCGATACCGTCAACGGCAATGGCAGCGCCGACACGGTGTTGGGCGGCAGCGGGGGAGCCGGCGGAACCGCCGATCCGGGTGACTTGGTGACCGTCGATTCGGCTTCTGAGCAGAACGAAGTCTCCACCAAGGTGACTGGCGCGAATATCGGCTGGACCGCTCTGGTCAATCTGTAGTTTGCTTGTGAGGACGTTCCGCGTCCGCTCGGTGACGCGGAGCGTTGATGTTGATCGGTTCCAAACAGGGCAGGGGACCGAGTGGCTTCTCAAGAGGGACAGGCGATTTCGCCTGTCCCTTTTTTTTGGTTCGTCACCAGAATCGGTAGGTGACTATTGCTTCAGGGAGAGTGCGAAACGCTCACGAACGCAGATTCGACAGGAAGATTGGAGACCGGAAAATCTGAAACAAAGAACGGGAAGTTCTGAGACTCACTTCTTTCATTTTCCTGTCATCAATTTTCCTGTCGTTTCACCTCGGAAAGTTACCTGCGAAAGCCTGTGGCTAGCGCCAGCGGCACTCAAAGCAACAAAGCCCGTGGCTAGCGCCAGCGGCTCAACAGGCGTGTGAGGCATAACCGACATGACTCGCACGATGAAACTTCTCCAATCGCCCACGATCCGGAGATCACGACCGCAGCCATCAACGAATTGACAATCGCCCCTCTCGACCTAGCCTCGACGCAGTTCAGGCACAGATCTCAAGAGGGCACATCATGCGGATTCAGAATTGGCTGCGTCGTTGGAAATCACTCACGGTGGCTCGAAGTCGTTCGCGGATGCAACGCGCGCAACCAGTGGAAGTCTTGGAACCGCGGATCGTGCCCACGATCAAAGTCACCGACTCGGTGGTGTTCGTGGTGACGCTGACCAGCGCCGACGGCGTGTCGATCGGCGTCGATGCCGCCGGCAAAGTCACGGTGGATGGCATCTCGAAAAATACTCTGGCCGCTAAGGTCAAATCCCTGAAGGTCAACTGCACCGGCAATTTCGACAACGTCGTCGATCTCAGCGGTGTGGATGCCAACTTCACATGCCTCGCGAATAAGAATCTGGGAGTCTCGGTGACGCTTAGTGGCGGCAAGGACTTCGTGCTCGGCAGCGACCTGAATGACACGCTCAATGGTGGCGACGGCGATGACACGCTGTCGGGCGGACTGGGCAACGACAACGTCAACGGCATGGCGGGAGTCGATCTGCTCACGGGCGACGACGGCAACGACTCGCTCTATGGCGGGAACGGCAACGACGATTTGGACGGCGGAACCGGCAACGATCGGCTGCGCGGCCAGAACGGGAACGACATGATCACTGGGGGCGACGACAACGACACGCTGGAAGGCTTTGGCGGTGACGACACGCTCATCGGCGGCGATGGAAAGGACAGCATCTTGGCCTCCACGGGCAACGACATCATCGACGGCGACAACAGCGATGACGTCAACGACGTGAGCAACGATGACACGATTTACGGAGAAGGGGGCGCGGACCTGATTCGCGGTGGCGGAGGGGACGACTACATCAACGCCGGAGCCGGTGACGACACCGTCGGCGGCAATGACGGCAATGACACCATCTTTGGAATGGCGGGCTTTGACTCGATCACCGGGCAAACCGGCGATGATGTCATCTACGGCGGCACCGAAGACGATCAACTCTTGGGCGGAGACGGCGGTGACAGCATCTTCGGTGGCGACGGCGACGATGTCTGCATCGGCGAAGCGGACGAAGATACGCTCGACGGACAAGACGGGGACGATACTCTCGTGGGTGACAATGGCAGCGGCGACGACAACGGCGACTCCTACATTGATGAAGACGAAAACGATGAGTTCTTTCCCGTCGATGACAGCTTCGTCGCCGACGTCAGTTGATCGTGACCGATCGGATCATGGACGACCCGTAGCATGAGCTATCACATCACTGGCCTACTGAGTTCCGCGATCTTCCTGCTGACCATCGGCGGGCTATGGGCTCAGTTAGGTCTGGTTTGGAAGCGGCGGCAATCGTCGGCACGCAACGTGTCACAGGAGCGGCCGACGGCGGTGTTGTCGGTCAATCAGTTCGTCAGCAGCTTTCTGGCGTTCTTCTCATTCTTCCTGTACGGCGCGTGTCTGGAGCGGTTCAACCATTACCTGGTCTGGCCGAGATTGGGCGCATCGCTGCTGACGCTGGCGGTGCTGTTCGAGATCATGCGCGACCGACGCGGTCGCGTGGCAACGTGCGCGTTTGCCGCCTGCGCGGCGTTGCTGATCGGAGCACCGCTGGGGCTCATCACGATCCCCGGCGCGGCCGAGTGGGGCCGCACCGTCTCGCAAACCCTGATCGTCGTCGTCACGGTGGTTTTGGCTCAGGGGTATTTGCATCAGGTGTTGCTGATTCGCCAGACAGGCCGCACGGGAGGCGTGTCGGCTCGGCTGCACCAGTTCTTCTTTTGGAAGGACGTTTCGACGATCGCCTTCGCGCTCTCGATGGGCACGAGCACCGGCTGGCCGTTGATTCTGCTGTCGTCCGTCAGCGCCGCGACCAAGCTCGTCACGCTGTGGCATTTCCGCTGGGTGCGGCTGAGTCCGACCGCCCGCGACCGCCGCGAAGCAACGTCCGCCGAACCCGGCTCGACACTCAACTGCTAGCGATTCGACTGAAGCTGCGCGGCGGCGACGCCGAACAAAGCGCCTTCCAGCAGATGGCGTTCAAAGAATGCTCCGATCGCTTCCAACGGTGTGTACTGCAACAGCAAGAAGTCTCCGGGTTGCATCAAGACCCGCTCGTCGGGATGTCGCAGTGCGCGGTACAGGTCCACTTTGATCGGCACCTGCGAGCCGTTGGGCATCTTGCGGAGAATGACCGCTTGGCTGGCGCTGATGGTCACGTCGTTGTTGAGCGCCGTGATCCCGCCGGTGGCGCGAGTCGCGTTGCTGCCACCTCGACCGGCCTGAGCGATCGCGACGGCTCCCAGCACGTCGAGGTCGTAGTCGCGAGGCAACGTGTACTGGCCGCCGCCGAGCAGTCCGCCCGTGTAGAAGATTTCCGTGTCGCGCGACTCGATGAAGACAATGTCGCCATCTTCGAGCAGGATGTCTCGTTCCGTGAATCGCGTTTGCTCGCCAGGCGCGAGCCGCACCGGAATCTTCGTCACGCCTTGATTCGCCAATGTCGGATCGCCCATTGAGGCGTGGCCCATCCAATTCTCGGCGGATATCTCCTGCCAGTTGCTGGACGCTTGCAAGGGCGGCAATCCGGCTTGCCAGTCTCTGGCCGACGAGTTCATCGGCAGTGATTGTTGAGCACCATACATGCCCGGCGAAAAGTTCGTTGGAGGAACCATGTCACTCGAATGACCAGCGGAGTCGGTATGGAACGAGGCCGGTACGATGCCGGAATACCTCGACGAGCGCGTCTGCGGATCGGGGTTCGCGTTTTGAGAATCGGAAGGCGATATCGGTTCTTGAGGAAGTATCGGAAGCACTGCCGGAGGGTTCGCGCCGGGAGCATTCGGGAAGCCGGGACCATAGCCATTTGGCGACGGATTCAACGAATGCCCCGCTTCAGGAAGAGGAGGAACGCCGAACTGCGATGGTGCCGTGCTCCAACCGGAATGCGGCGGGGCACCGGTGGCGAAACTGTCCGTCGTAGCTTCGGCCGGTCGCCGCTTGCTGCGCAGCACATAGATCGTGTTTTCCGCATCGAGTCCTGGTAGTCCGCCGGTCTCGGCGAGCGCGTGGAGCACATCGTTCTTATACGCCGCAAGCGTCACTGCTCGGCCTGTTCCGCGCTTCAACGCTCCGAGATTGACGGATCCCGGCTGACCTCCACTGGCCGGAGCTTCGACTCCCTCTTGGCGAATGACGAGCACTCGATACTGACGCGGTCGATGCAGGATGACCCACACGCGTTCGTTCCCGCTTAGCAGAATTTTCTTGTCGACGGTGTAGGCGCGGCGAACGGCGTCCTCGGCCTGCTTGACGGTCATGCCACGCACCGAAATGGCATTGTGCAGCAGCGGCAGCGAGATCGTGCCGTCCGCTCGAATGGGCACGGGATAGCCCAACGCCGGCAACGATTCGTCCGTGGTGTTGAACGACAGATTCACCGGCGGCAGCTCACCCTCGCGACGCGGCATGACCCCTTCGATCGAAATCGCCAACACGTCGCCCGTGTCGAGGTGATACACGCTCGGCTGCGTTTGGCTCAGCAGCGAGAGATCAATCGTCTTCTTCCCCGACCGCTTCGGAGCTTTCACTTCATCGGGGACATACCGCGCAGGGATGCCGTCAATCGGCCGAAACGCCGCACACCCGGAAAGGCCAAGCACTCCGGTCAACGCTCCGCAAACAACCGCACGCGCAAGACGGTTGAGCAAAGTCGTCCCCGTTCGACAGAGGACGCTGTAGCCGCGTTCGCCAGAACGCGGGGTGCCCAAGTCCGCGTTCTGGCGAACGAGGCTACGAAAGTGCGCAGTCGTTGATGGAATGGAATTGCTAGGTTTCACCGCTTGACTCCTTCCGGCTGGAATCCGAAGCCGCTCGTGCCGTTAAAGCGTCCCCACGGGTTGCCGGCCGAGTAACCACGCTGCGGTGTCGGCGAAGGTGCGAACCGCTGACCACTCATCGGAGCGATCGGTGGATTCACAAGCTGACTGCCCGGACTCGAAATCGAATGCCCGCCACCGTCCGGAGCGGGGATCGTCGCGCTCGGAACGGAATGACTCGGCAGCGTGGGACTGGGACCATTCGACCAGCCAACGCCAGGAAGGCCTTGCGAGTGCGGAGCAGTCAGCGGAGGAGGATTCATCATTGGCGGCGAGGGACTCGCGCCGGCAGAGACTCCCAACGGCAGCGGCCCATTCATCACGGGAGCGTTCATCGCGCCGCCATACCGAGCCGACGAATACGGGTTGGGCAACATGGGAGTCGGTGAATACGCCGCTCCGCTGCCGCACCCGCCATTGTTCGCATTGACGATCGGAGTCGCTCCGAACGATCCGCCATCCAGCCCTGATGCGAGCCGATTGTCGCAGTCGCGATACACCGAGGTCGGCACCGACAGAGTATTCGCAGGCATGCAACACTGTGCGGCAGTCGCTCCGGCTTCATAGCCGGTAAACCACTCGCGAGCTTTGTTGTGCCCCCAAGTCGTGCGATACGGAGCCGCCCAATATCGCGACGGAGGGACCGCCGGCAACGCGCCGCTGCCGCCGTTGGCAATGTCGATGTAGGCTTGCTGATAGCCGAACTTGAAGTCGCGGCTCAGACAATCGCCCCCTTGAATGAGCAACGATTCGTTGGCGGCCTTGATCGCCGCGTGCTTCACCGAGAGGTGATCGCGAATTCCATCGGGCGGACCACAGTGATACTTCGGGTGAAAGCACTCGCCCCACCATCCGTAGTCCGCACAGTCGCGGATTGAGCCGGATTTCATTGGACGATCATCGTCCCGGTCGATCCAGCAGGTTCGACAACCCGCCAGCGCCGCCAAGACACCCATCGCACTCAGCATCCTTGCGAGTCTCACGTCCGCACCTGTTCCGGCTCTCCGCCATCCCTGTTGAAAGTTCTGAACCTGAGCAGCTCATCGCTCTCCAATATCGGACGCGAGATTGCCGATTCGACCGGTCCTTCCGGTTCTGTCAGCGATTCCGAGCCGACCGGACCTCGCGCCGCTCGCAGTCTTTACCCAGATTGCCTGACGCGAACGGCAGCGCTCGTAGTGCCCCCATTCATGGGGGCGAACGTGCGGCGCTCGTAGTGACCCCATTTATGGGGTCGAGCGTGCGATCCGGCCCCGATAGATCGCGGCATCACGAAGCGGACCCCATAAATGGGGTCACTACGAGCGGGGGCACTACGAGCGACGAGCGATCATTCCGCCGGCCGCCCCGCCGCGTACATCCGCGCGATATCGTCAACGGTCAACGCGCGATTGATCACGAAGACTTCGTCGATCAGACCGTTCCAAATGCGCGGATCGGGTTGCCTCAGTCGGTCGCCGTTCGCGCCGATGCAAACCGGGTGCTTCGAGGTTTGCATGTGGTCCAGAGCTACGATTCCCTCGGGTTGGCCATCGAAGAAGATTTGCAGTGTCTTCTTCGGACCTTGCAGCTCGTAGACGCCGACCGCGAAATGCCACTTGTTGTCGTCGATCGAACTGAAGTTCATCACTTGGGTCATCTTCCCTTTGCTGGGATCATGCTTCTTGGTGACGGGATCCCAGGGAGTATTATTCGCGGCTAACTCCAACTTTTCGGTCCCTTGCCAGCGTTGCAAACGCCACGAATCGTCCCCTTTGCTCGCGAGCACTTGAAACACTCCCTTGGTGACGCCGGCTTTGAACCATGTGCCGACCGTGAACGACGTCGTGAAGTTGCACAGGTTCGAATCGTTGTCGCTCAGCAACACATACTGCCCGGAAGCATTGCCGTTGAACTTCAGTCCTTTCTTCTGAGGAAATCGGCCAGCGGTCCAATCACCCGCGAAAACCTTGGCGTTCATTGGCCCGTACTTGGGCTGCGACGCCTGACTCCGAACGATGTCGCCACCGTCCCCCTCGCCGCTGAACGTGTAATAGAAAACGAGATCGGGATCGCTCTTGAATTGATTGCTGAAGGTCAGCCATGCGTCATAAGACGCCGGTGGCAAGACGACCGACGTTCGCGCTGCCAGCGGGCTGCTCGTGGCGGGAGCGGCTGCCGCCGCCGCCGTCTCCGGCGATCCCGACGACAGCATGTCCCAACCCAAAACGGTCATCACACACAGCATCACGGCTGAGCCGATACCGATCACCAGTTTCATGGCCGGGGCCATCTTGCCGGACTTGGACGTCTTCTTCTTCTTGAGCCGGCGAATCGACGGAGCCTGTGGAAGCTCGGCCAAGAAGTCGTCTTCGGGAAGAGGCTCTTCATCGGGAATGACCAAGATCGTCGATTGCGCCGACTTCTTGATCATGCGAGTCTTCGCCAAGCCGCCAATGTTGGAGGACGGACCCTTCGTGGCGACTCCGGACGGCTGCCGCCGAATCAGCCCATTCTCCGATGAGGTCGTGGGAACCGCTTCCGCCGTGGACGACGCCATCACTGTTTCCGAAACCTTGGAGTTGGAGCCTCCGTTGGATCGCGCGCCACTCGTGGAGCGTGCCTGACTCGAAACGGTGCTAGCATTCGCCTTCGTGCCGGCCTGTGTCGGTGATCTCTGCGAACCGGCATTCGACTGCGACTCGTTCGAGTCACCCGACACTCTTGATCCAGAACTGTTGCCGCTGCGCGTCGGCGAAATAACCCCCGCCAATTGGCTGCGAACATTGATCTCATTGGGATCAGGACTGCGGCCCAGCACCGACGCCAACGACTCGCGCGAGTTCCGAATCACGGACACGTCATACGGCGGCGTCTTGCGTTGAGCGAACGGTCGCAACGCTTCCGCCACTTCCGCCGGAGTCTGCGGTCGCACGTCGCGGTTCTTCTCCAACATCTTGTGAATCAGCTTCGCCAACTTTTCGGGCATCGCCGGCACCAACTCGCGAATTGGTCTCGGAGGTGTCTGCTGATGCTTGAGCAATTTCTCCGCCGAAGACTTCCCCGGACAAGGGAGTTGCGCTGTCGTCAACGCATATAACACTCCCCCCAAAGCATAGATATCCGCGCGAATATCCACATTATGGCTATCAACCGCTTGCTCCGGAGCCATGTAATCCACGGTCCCGATTTGATCGAAGGCCGTCGTCAGCGAACCGTTGCCACGCTGCTCATTGCTGACCGCCAACCCCAAATCGAGCACTTTGACGACTCCCTCGCGGTCGACCAGCAAGTTCCCAGGCTTCACATCCCGATGCACGAAACCCGCTTTGTGAGCCGCTTCCAACCCCAACGCCGCCTGCATCACATAGTCGGCCGCCTGAGCAAAACCGAGCGGACCAAATTTATCAACGTGATCCCCGACGTCGATCCCCTCAACGTACTCCATGCTGATGAACGGCACACCATCCAGTTCGTCATAGTCATAAGCTTGTATAATGTTTGTGTGACGCAGCGCCGCGACCGCCTTCGCCTCACGGCTAAACCGAGCCACCGAGTCGCTGCGATTCTTCGCGAACTTCGCAATCACCTTCAACGCGACCAGGCGACCCATGGTGATCTGCTCGGCGAGATACACCTTGCCCATGCCGCCGCGCCCCAGCAAATCCAACAGCTTGTACTTGCCGAGATAAAACCCCTCGCTCATCCCGGCCATCAGCCGCTGAGCCTGATACAGAGTGACGATCTGCCGCCGCACCAACAGCTTGGCCAATTGCTCGGCACTGCATTTGTCGTGACCCGCCGCCGAGGCTTGCTCGACGACCTGCTGCAGGACCGAATCCTTCAACAATTGACTGCGCCGCAAAACATCCAGGAATTCGTTGACGCTCGTAAGTGTGGGCATGAAATGATCCAGGCAGACGCGAGGGAAATTGTGCCACGGCCTTGGGACAGAACGCCCATATCCCGGCAACGGGACTAGAAATGGCCAATAGAGCTTAGGCCAAGATTTCGCACGGCTCACGAACTTTGTTGAAATTCCGGTTCATCCGACCTTTTGGGGGGATGGTTGCAAAAAGCGGACATGCTGATTTCGATTGGGTTTGTGTTCGACATACACGAAACCCAAAGGAGAGAGCAGCATGTCCGCGGGAGTGTTTTATCAGGCA
>JBJXEX010000327.1:0-10413 GCA_046156195.1 Planctomycetaceae bacterium
GGCCAATTCCGAAATTCCGAAGTGCCTGACCCCGGTCGATACCTTTACGCGAGCACTTCGCTCACGACGTTGCCATGCACATCGGTCAGACGGAAGTCGCGGCCGCTGAAGCGGAACGTCAGCCGTTCGTGGTCCAGGCCCAGCAGGTGCAGAATCGTCGCGTGCAGATCGTGCATCGTGCAGATGTTTTCGACCGAGTGCATACCAAGCTCATCCGTCGCGCCGTAGATCGTGCCGCCGCGAACACCGCCACCGGCCAGCCAGACGGAAAAGCCTTCGGGGTGATGATCGCGTCCGTCTCGGCCGGAGGAGTGCGGTGTGCGACCGAACTCGCCGGCCCACACGAGCAGCGTCTCCTCGAACAAGCCGCGCTGCTTGAGATCGGTGATCAAGCCGGCGATCGCCTGATCGGTGTCGAGCGCATTCTTCTCGTGACCCGCTTTGAGATTGCCGTGTTGATCCCAAGTCCCGTTCGATGCGCCGGGCGGGCAAGTGATCTCGACGAAGCGGACTCCCGATTCGATCAGCCGGCGTGCTCGCAAGCATTGGATGCCGTACAGCCGCTGCGACGAAACTTTCGAGTCGAGGGCAAACAGCTTTTGCGTCGCTTCGGTCTCACGGCTCAGGTCGAGTAGATCGGGGACGAGCGACTGCATTCGAAACGCCATCTCGTAGTTCTTGATCGCCGCATCGACATCGTCGTCCCCGCCGAGCGACCGCGAGAACGCTTCGTTCTGTCCGCGCAAGAGTGACAGCTTGGCGAGCTGAATGCGCGAGTCCTTGTCGGCCGGTTGAATGTTGTCGATCGGCGTGCCATCCGCCGCGAGCAACGTCGCCTGATGATTGGCCGGCAGAAAGCCATTGGAATAATTTTCGAGACCGCCGCAGGGAACGACTCCGAAACTGAGCACCACGAAGCCGGGCAAGTTTTGACTTTCACAGCCAAGTCCGTAATTCACCCACGAACCAAGGCTTGGCCGCCCGGCGTTGTTCGAGCCGGTGTGCAGGAACAGCACGCCCGTCGAATGAATCGGCAAGTCGGCCTTCATCGAGCGGATCACCGCCAGGTCATCGGCATGTGCTGCGATGTGCGGAAACAAATCGCTGATGGGCATCCCGCACTCGCCGCGCGGTTGGAATTTCCAAGGACTCTTCAGCCACTGGCGGTTGCCGTTCGCCGTCGGGTTCTTCGATTCCGTGAACGGCTTGCCGTCGAGTTCATCGAGCTTCGTTTTTGGATCGAACGAATCGACGTGCGAAACGCCTCCATCCATGAAGAGGAAAACCACGTTCTTGACGCGCGGCGGGAAGTGCGGTGACGGCACCTGTTCGGCGACCGACGTCGGTGACGCCGCGCGAGATTCGGCCAGCAGGCCCGACAGTGCGAGCAGACCAAAACCGTTCGCTGACGCTGCCAACATTTCGCGGCGCGTCGTTGGCTGGGGGCCGGCTCCTGGGCATTGAAATTCATTCATGTTGTCACCTCCGAAACTTCGCGAACGATGTCATCCCATTGTGATACGCGCGGATCGCGAGCACCGTAGATTTCCAGCAGTCGATCTCGAATCCAAGCGTGGTCCAGTCGCGTTCCTTGAGTTCTCAAGATTTGCTCCACATCCACGTCCAAGGTTCCGCGCGGCGGGGTCCAATATCCCAAAGCGATCGCTCCACCGAACGCATACGGCTGGTTGGCTTCGTCCAACCGCGCGGCGAGTTGCTGAGCGGTCGTCGCCGCATCAGGAGTGAGAGGATCGTCGGACATGACTCGCCTGTGCCTTCAAAAATTGCCAAGTGGATGCCGGCCAGGGTGCGGATTCTGCCATCGGCAAGCCCGTCGCCAAGCGGTTCTGATAAATCATCGACGCCAATCGGCAAGCGGCCAGCAACTGATCTCCGTGTTCCCGCAGGCTGAGATCGGTCATCAGAGCCAATTCAGCCCGGTCGGCTGCCGAATGACCTTCCAACTGGGAATGGTGGTCAGGTTGCATGAATCACTCCAGGATTCGGGTTCAACACATCTGGCAAGTCTCAGGGAATATAGATGAACTCGTTGACATTGAAGAGCGCGTGGGCGACGTCTTTCCAAACCGCTTGGCTCTTCAGCACATCAGCTCTGGGAACCTGATGCAGCTCGGCAAGTTGCCGGACGGCTTGCTCGAAACGATCGCGTTCGTCGCTGGTCGGCGATCGGCTGAGCGCGTTTTCAAACATCGCGGCCAATCGTGAAGCGACCGAGTCATCCGTCCGAGCCACCAATCGTTCGGCCCAGACATCGGCCTGCTGCAACACGAACGGATCGTTCAGCAGAGCCAGCGCCTGAGCCGGCACGTTGGTCACATCGCGGCGGCCTTGAGTCACTTTGCCGCCGGGGAGATTGAACGCGCCGAGAAACTTGGGGGATTCCATCAGATTGTTTTTGATGTAAATGCTGCGACGGCCATTGCCATCCAGCGGGCCGGGGAACAGGCGGCGATCGGCGTACTCCTTCTCGCGATACGGCTGCACGCTCAGGCCAAACAAGCTGCGATCCAAGCGGCCCGACGCGACGAGGATCGAATCGCGAACCGCTTCCGCTTCCAACCGGCGAGCCGGGTAATGTCGCAGCAGCCGATTCAGTGGATCGACCTCGCGGCCGGCGGCGGATGGTTGATTCGACAACTGAAACGTGCGCGTCAGCACAAGCGAACGAATCAACTTCTTGATCGACCAACCCTCCTCGACAAACTGCACGGCGAGATGATCGAGCAACTCGGGATGCGACGGTTGCTCGCCGACGTGGCCGAAGTCATCGACCGTGCGGACCAAGCCGGTGCCGAACAGATGATGCCACACGCGATTAACCATGACTCGCGCGGTCAGCGGGTTGTCCGCGCTGGCGATCCGCTGCGCGAGTTCCAATCGCCCGCTGCCGGGACTCGTGAACGAGTCTCGCGAGGGTGACAACGCTTCGAGATATCGGCGCGGCACCGTCTCTCCCGGCCGTGTGCAATCGCCGCGTGCGAAGATCGGCTGGTCGATCCCCGGCCCGTCGTCGGAGATGCCCACGATGATATGAGGTAATACTATGTCCACTTCGACGAGTCGGTACTGCTTCGCGAGCTGTTTGACGCGCGGCGATTGTGTGAGCTTGTTGCCGAGCACCTCGCTCCGCAACAGCACATCGAGCCAGCGGACGTCGTCATCGGTGGCTTGATTGGCGAGCCAGCGTTGCAGAGCGGCTTCGATCAGCGAGGCCGTGCGGTTCGAGAACTCGGCCAACGAGGTCGGCTCGTTCCCAGCGAACAACGGACGCAGGTGAGCCACCTCCGGCTTCGGAGGTTCACCCACATCGTGCAGAACGACGCGCCTGATGCCGAAGTACGAGCGAGGATTCTCGGCCGCCTTCTCCCACGGCAGTCGATAGTTGCCGCCGTCGCCACCGAGTGCCGAAAGCTGGTCGGGAAACTTCGGGTTGTCGAACATCGTCATCAGTTCGGCATACGTCCGCAGTTGATCCCGCTCGTCCGGCGGCGAGAACGTGACCCATTGCCAGTCGGCGGAGGTCAGAGCTTTGTAGTTCTTGTAATTGAGCTGACAGTTGTTCGAGACCAATCGCACCGCGCTGCTGCGCTGGCCGATGACCTGAAAGCTGATGTGCTTCTTGCCCAGCGGCAACACGGGCGACCTCAGCGTGCCGTTGAGCTTGTCGGAGAGGGCATGAGTGAAGTGGCCGGCGGGCAGGATCGCTCGCACGAGTGCGTCCCCATCGGGATGCAAGGTGAAGTCACCGCTGGGCGACGGTGTGTCCATCAAACCTTGGCCACCGATTTGCCAATCGCTGTGGTGCGGGCGGCTCGCCTGCAACTCTTTGAAATTCTCCGATGCAGGCGAACCGACCGCACTTCGGAAATCTCCAAACGTCACGAACTGCGACTGATTGAACTCCGCCCGCTCACGATCTTCTTTTGCAAACCGTTCTGCCAGCTTCTTCCATTCGATGGGGAACGTCACCGCGTCGGTGGCCGACAGCAATCGCCACGGCTCAAACGGATCGTCGAATGGCTGCTTCTCGGCCGCGAGCGTCACGATCCACTTCTCCAATCGTTGAGCATCCAGCCCTTTGATCAGCTCCTCGGCATCGGGGAGCTTCGCTCGCTTGGCCTGCGCGGCCTGCATGTAGCGAGGAATCTGCTGCGCCTCGTTGAGCCAGACAGCCGCGAGTTCGCGACGGAGTTCGGTCTTCAATTCATCGAGACGTCGTCGCCGATCGGCATTCACCTCCGGCGAGTCGATGCTGTGACTGACCATTCGCGAGCTTCGCAACACGGCCAGCAGCGCGTAGTAGTCCTCCATCGAAACCGCATCGAGCTTGTGATTGTGACAGCGAGCACACGCGACCGTCGTGGCCTGAAACGCTTTCGTCAGCGTGTCGATCTGATTGTCCGCAATGTCGTATCCAAGCGAAGTCAAACTGATGCAGTCATCGTGATTGACCTCGCCGAAACGGTAGAAGCCAGTGCCGATGATGGATTCGTTGAAGTGCTCGGTGGGATGGAGGCGAGGGGAGGAGGGGGGGAGGGGAGGAGGGGAGGAGGATTCGCGAGCGGTCGTCTTGTCTTCGCTCCCGCCGTTCAGCAAGTCCCCGGCGATGTGCTCGCGAATGAATTGGTCATACGGCACGTCCGCGTTGAAGGCTCGGATGAGGTAGTCGCGATACCGCCAAGCGTGATGGACTTCGTAGTTCCATTCGTTGCCGTGAGTCTCGGTGAAACGAACCACGTCCATCCAATGCCGCGCCCAACGCTCGCCGAAGTGAGGGGAGTCCAGCAGCGAATCGACCAGCTTCTCGACCGCCTGTGTTCCTTGGCAGTCCCTCACGAAACTCGCGACCTGTTCCGGCGTCGCCGGCAATCCGGTCAGCACGAGGCTCAAGCGCCGAGCTAGCGTTCGCGGATCAGCCGGTTCCGCTGGGGACAGTCCTTGCTCTTCCAGCTTGGCGAGAATGAAGCGATCCACAGGATGCGACGACCACGAACCGTTCTTCGGTTGCGGCACGATCGGCTTCTGGACCGATTGCAGACTCCACCACTCGCGTCGAGCGCGAAACGTCTCGGCCCACGAATCCGCAGCGGGTGCGCGAGTCGGCTTTTCTCGTGGATCGCTCGCGCCGTTCTTGATCCAGGTTTCGAGGTCCGCGATTGCCGCCGCTGGCAACTTTCCCTTGGGAGGCATCTTGAGCGAGTCATCTTCGTAACGAATCGCCTTGATGAGCAGACTCTCGTCGGGCTTGCCGACCACAACGGCCGATCCCGTTTCGCCCCCCTGACGAAGTCCTTCGCGATGATCGAGCAGCAGTCCCCCACCAAGCTTCTTCGCATTCGCCGAGTGGCATTCGTAGCAATGCTTCACCAACACTGGCCGAATCTTCTTCTCGAAGAACTCAACGCCGACATCCTCCGCCTGAGCGGACAGGACGTGAGTGACGACCAAGACGGCCAGAGCCAAGCCGGTGAAACAAGTTCGCATGATCGCCCCCCTGGCCTTCTTTAATTTCCGAAAGTCGTTGTCCCTCGACGCCCGATGGACAGCGCGGCGATTCAACTCAATCGACCGACTCGCTCCCTGCCTTCACCTCGCGAACCTCGACCGACACGCTGCCGCGATTGTCCGCCAGCTCGCCGGGATGATCGTTCAGCCGCAAATACAGCGTGCCACTTCGCGGTGCCTCAAAGCTGGACCGGTTGCCGAGCGACTTCACATCCAGCATTGGTTCGCGTTTGGCGTCTTCGTTTGTCTTCGGCCGAATCGCCGTCAGCAATTGCCCCAACGGTCGGCCGTTGTGATACCGAAACGTGATCCCCTCCGCTTCGCTGACCCACGGCTTGGGCTTCTCGGCAAGCGTGAACTGCCCGGTCGCGAACAGCTCATAACGGCGACCTTTCTCCACCAACACTCGACTCGATTGCCAACCTCGGTCGGCACGAATCTCAAATCGCTGCGGCTTCGTCAACGACAGGCCCGCTTGAAACTCGATCGCAGACCTCTGGAAATCGAAGCCCTCCCAAGCGTCGGCGGCGAAGAGGTTCCATTCGGTGACGATCTCCGGCAGATCGGATTTCAGTTCGTTCTCGAACGTCTCCCACGCGAGCGGATCGGTCAGCGACCTCGCCAACTTACGAAACCGCTCGCGCGTCCGCGGGTGCTGATCGAAGAACACATTCGATCCCCAAGCCCAAGCATAGGACTCGTTGAATAACTGAAAGTTCGCCGGCGGCCACTCGCTGATGTCGAGTAACTTCGGACTCCCGTCCTTCCGAAAGTCGCGCCGCATCAAGAACAGCCGGTCGTGTCCGCGAAACTCCAAGCGATTGAACGGCATCAACCGCATCTGCAACTTGCCATCGACCAACTGATGCGTGCCGAAGTGCTCGGCCATCCCCTCCAGATACGAATACGGCACATCCAAATGCGGCAGCGCCTGCATGAAAGCGTGCGTCGCCTCGTGTAGCAGCAAGTGCCGACGGTAATAGTCCTGAGTCTGGTTCATCATCCAAAACTGATAGCCCACCTGCCGCCCGTGAAATTGTTCGGGAAGGTTGTTGAGCAGCAAACCGGCGGACTCAAATTTCTTCCGGTCCTCGATCAGATATCCGTTGATCTGAAACTCGGCCCCATCCCGCGCCGGAGGCAGCTTGCCGAAATACTCTTCCCAACCGACATACGCCTGATCGATCAGCGGCGGGAGCGTCTTCGCGACCTTGGCATCAATGTCTGTGTACAGCTTCAGCCGCTTCGACTCGAACACTTCGATTCCCAGCTTCTTGAGCTGCTCAACACTCGCAGGCACCGGCAGACGATCGTCCGGCAGACGGAAAAGACCAACGGAACCTTTCGACTGCACCGGTTCATCGGCCTCAAGGCCACAAGGCCACCAGAGCATCAACCAACTCAACACCGCCAACCTCTTCATCATTCTGCCCCCATCATTTTGCCACCGAAACTCAGTCACCGAGATTCTGCCCCGTTTGCCGCCCCCATCGAATCGCGATAGCGTGTCGGTCACGTCACCAAGAATTCATTCCTCGCAAGAGTGGCCCTCCCTCATGTCTGACTTCATTTACTGCCTGAACTCCAGCACGATCCGTCCGACGCCGATCCTCGACAAAATTCGGATCGCGGGCGAAGTCGGTTATGCCGCGATCGAATTGTGGCACGACGATATCGACCTGCACTTGTCAAAAGGAGGAACACTGTCCGACATCCGCCAGGCGGTTGCCGATCAGGGCCTCACGGTCCCGACCACGATCTACCTCAAAGGCTGGGCCGAGCCGGACGAAGCGTTGCGTCAGCGAGAACTCGACGAGTGCAAGCGCCGCATGGAACAGTCTGTGGCAATCGGCGCGCTGCACATCATCGCCGGGCCACCGCCAGGAGCGTGCGACCGCTCATTCGTCGGCGCGAAGTACGCCGAGCTGCTCGACCTCGGACTCGCGATGGGAGTGAAGCCGGCGTTCGAGTACCTCGGCTTCGTGGACGACATCAACAGCATCGACGGGGCCATTGAGGTCATCACGAACTCGCGACACCCACAAGCCACCGTCGTGCTCGATCCCTTCCACTGCTTCCGAGGCGGCGCGGGGTTCGAGTCGATCGCCAAGCTCAACGACGCCAGCATCGCGATCTCGCACTTCAACGACACTCCGTCATCGCCCCCCCGCGAACAGCAGCACGATCACAGCCGAGTCATGCCGGGCGACGGCCACATGGATCTCGGCCGCTACCTCGAATTGCTGCGACAAACCGGCTATCGCCGCTGGCTGTCGCTGGAGCTATTTCGCGAAGACCTGTGGTCTCGCGACCCGCGTGAGGTCGCCAAGCTGGGCCTCGAAAAGATGCGAGCCGTGGCAGAAGGTGGTTAAACAAAGCATAAGACTCGGAATGTAGATGCCGGCTGACAGGCATATTGAGTTGGTATGTAATTGCAATCTTTGTTAGAAAAGACATGCTGCCGTGTTGACATGCAACCGCCGGATGGCATATTGTCTTCGGACACGCTCAGTGAGCGCGTTTTGTTGAGAATGACCAACGCTTGATCGGTGACATAGCCGATACAACGTCTTGATCACCCGGCTGACATGCCTGGGATTTGGGAGCGAACATCGTGAGACACGGTTGGCAAAAACTCGATGCGACAGGGCTAACAAGCCTGCAAGCCCAACTTGGGTTGCGCAGTCTGTTTGCAGTCGCGGTCGGAGTGCCCGCCGTCGTCGTGGGTCGTCCATTGTCGAAGATGGAATGTATTTCCCAGACGAATTCGCACCCGTATCGCCTCAGGCAGTGACACCGGATTAATTTCCTATCGGGAGCTTTCAAAAGCCCGGTGTCACACAGACATCGGGCTTTTTTTGTTGCCCATTCCGTAGCCGCGTTCGCCAGAACGCGGGGATTTACGGGCGAATGCCCACGTTCTGGCGAACGTGGCTACGAGAGACGTTCTGGTTCATGTTTGCCGCCTGGCGGGACGCACCGCCGGGCGGCTGGTGGCGGGGGAAAGATGGCTGGCTGCGATTTGTCAGTCGCGGATCGGCCGGTAGGGGTTGTGAGCATCGTCGCGGAGGGCAGAGTTCGCATCGGGAGCCATTCAGGGTGTGGGATAACTTGGTAGTCCGCCGGCGTCGGAAGCCGGAGCGTGCTGGTTCAAATCCAGCCACCCTGACTGCTCGCGGAGTTCTGTTCGCACAATTCGTCTGACCGTCAGGATGTGGGAAAGTCTGGCAATCCGCCGGTCTTGGGCACCGGAGAGCGTGGGTTCGAATCCCACCGTCCTGACTGCGCTAAGAATGTTTTAAAACTATGTGTCTTAGTCTGCGCAGAAAATATGCGCCGAATGTGTCTCAATGAGTCATAAGACTTACTTCGGAGTAGTTCAAAGGTAGAACGGCTGGCTGTTAACCAGACGATTGAGGTTCGAGTCCTTGTTCCGGAGCTTTCGTAGCACACGCGGCTCGCGTGTGAGTACTTGAAGAGGCGTCGCACGCGAGCCGCGTGCGCCACAGGAAACGTGTCTTTGACCGAGCGGCCAAGGTGCCAGCCTTCCAAGCTGGTCAGGTGGGTTCGACTCCCACAAGACACTCTGGGAATTTGGACTGATCGGGGATCGTCTAATTGGTCGGATACCGGACTTTGAATCCGGCGATGGAGGTTCGAGTCCTCCTCCCCGAATCCAGAATGGAAGTCATCCGGTCGGATGAGGAGCCTGTCTTGAAAGCAGGTGGCGGCACTGAGCTGCTTGTGGGTTCGAGTCCCACGGCTTCCGCTGAACGTAGCTTGGCTCTCTGAGCCGAGCAGATTTTGAAGACGGCTCGGTTCAGAGAGCCAAGCTACGACTTTGTTGTGCGTGCCGGCGGGTGGCCGGGTCATGACGGCGGAAGGTCAACTGTGCCCATCGGGATGCTGCGGATCGGAACGGAAGCGAGACCTCGTTCCTCCGCGTCGCCCGGCGGTCGTTGGAAGCACCGCTCGGTGTGACTCCGATGGAGCCTCACGTTTGGCCGGACCCGGCCACCCGATGCAGGCACGACAACGAATCCACATCAACCAGAAAGGAAAGAGATCATGACGACCGACGACAACTCTCCGAGGCGGCCTTTGCCGCCGGACAACAGCCCTCGTGATGAGGCGTTGAATCACAGCGACAGCGACGGAGTGCTGACGCCGTTACTGAAATCGCTGGGTTGGGAATTGGTCGGCGTCGGTGCCGAGTTCCATTGCGACACGGAAACACGGAAGCCAACCGGCCGGATGAGGAGCCTGTTTGGAAGACAGGTGTCCGCCGAAGGGCGGATTGTGGGTTCGAGTCCCACGGCTTCCGCATCACGTTCGTAGCCGCGTTCGCCAGAACGCGGGGCATCCCGATTCACTCGCAGTCTGGCGACTGCGGCTACGGCACCTTGTCCTCGCGGAGCAGCTCGGAATGCTCGCCACCCTGTCACGGTGGAGATCGTGGGTTCAAATCCCATCGGGGACGCTTTCGTGGCACGGCGCTCGGTGTCGTGAATTGCGACGCGGAGCGTCGCACCACACTGAATCAAACAACGTCCTCGTGGAGCAGCGGCGTGCTCGCGACCCCGCCACGGTCGAGATCGTGGGTTCGAATCCCACCGGGGACTTTTGGCAGAGATCAGGAGGGTTTGCGGATGTGGTCATCGCGGCGGTCTGAAGAACCGCAGAAGTTGGTTCGATTCCAACATCCTCCACTGGAAAACGGGTTGTGATCCTCACGGCCGCCTGTAAAGCGGTTGTCGCAAAACAAGTGAGGTGGTGACGAGAGGTTCAATTCCTTCACGACCCAATTTGTGGCGCACGCGGCTCGCGTGCGAGCGCTCGTTCGGAACGGGTGACGCATCGAGCCAGATGACTGACGCACGCGAGCCG
>JBJXEX010000199.1:0-3500 GCA_046156195.1 Planctomycetaceae bacterium
ACCGCTGAAGCCGGGCCAAGTCGAACGGCGCGAGTTTGAATACATTCGACATGGCACGACAACGCAGATTGGCAATTGGGATGTCGTCGCGGGCCAGATGTTCTCCACGACGATCGGTCCGACGCGCACCGAAGTGGACTTCGTGAATCACATCCAGACCCTGGTGGCGACGGAACCGGACGTGCCGTGGCGAATCGTGCTGGACCGCCTCAACGTGCGCCTCAACGTGCGCCGCGGCGACTTCAAATCGGTCGCCGATTTGACAGACAAGCTGGCCCATTTTTTGAAATACTTCAACGAGCCGATGGCTCACCCATTCGACTGTACCTATACGGGAAAGCCAGTCTCTCGTTCGTCAGTCGTTCCGTTCTGCCCGCCCCACCTCCGTCCGAACCGACTCTCAAAAGTTGAACTGGCTAAACGCGCGTTGTGATGGCAGATCAACTACGAACTGAGGCACTAGGAACCGAAGCGGAGCCTTCACCGCTTCCAGAGCCGATTCCGTAAGCAAACAACGTCTCGGGCGCGGGGATAAGCGTGTAGTCCGCGGTCACGTCGTCGAGAAACGATTCGGAAAGCGTGATTGTGAAGGACGCCTGCACGACACTCGTGTCACTTTCTGTGACAGAGCCGTTTTCATTGATCGAAATTGTCGGGCCGTCGTTATTCAAAATCGTGACCGTCACCACATTCGAACCGAGGTCGTTGTTTGCGGCGATGTCGGCGTTCGACGTTGGCGTGAGAAACACGCTGAAAGATTCATTCTCTTCAATGGTCGAGTCGCCGATGATGGGAATCGTGAATGTTACCGTCGGCATTCCGTTGGGGTAAAAGGTCACCGCTCCTGACGTCGCGTCGAAATCTCGATCCGCTCCAGTCCCTTGCGCCGTTACGTCAGACGTCGAATACGACACGATCACTGAAGACGAGATCTGCATTTCGATCGTCAGTGTGATAGTCAGAGAGGCGGTGTCTTCCTCAACTTCAACATCGTTAACCCAGACATAGGCACCGTCATCGTTGAGGATTAGACCTTCGCCTTGCGGGTCGTGGAGAAATGCTTCGACAGGATTCGACACATTGAGAAACAGTGTTTCATGCCCTTCAATTGCCACGTCGGGTGTGACATTCACTGTCACGGTTTTCTGCGTTTCACCAGGTGCGAACGTCAGTGTTCCAGACGTCGGCGTGTAGTCCGTTCCCGGATACGCATCATCCGGCGGTAGACCCAGGTCGGTCGCATAATCGACCGTCACGGTGTCAACCGACGACATGGAAAGCGTGACAATAAAGACGAGTTGAGTGCCTCCAAAGTCCCCTTCGATGACCTCCGGATCATCTACCGAAACGCCTGAACCACTTCCAGTTCCATCTCGAACCGCATCGTTGTCGATGATGGTTCCCTGCGCTTTGTTATCGGTGTCGATTGTCGCTGCGGTCGCGGAAGTCAACGTGACCGTAAAAGTTTCGGTGTCTTCGGGAGCGGCATCATTCGGGAGAACAATCACGATTTCGGCGGAAAGGTCTCCGGCGAGGATTGTGATGGAGCCACCGGCGTTGTCGTAATCACTTCCTCCATCGGCAGTGTCATCGGTCGCGGTTTCGGTGGTAGCCGTGTAATTGACGACGACGTCGTTACCAACGGCATGATCGAGATGCACCGTGAATTTCGCAGGACGAGACGCAAAGCCTTCGGTGCCGGTGCCATCATCAATCGTGACAGTCGGTTCGTTATCGGTGATGGAACCCATGCCGGCCGAGTCGGTGATTGTCGCGCCGATGGCGTTCGTCAAATCGACGGAGAAGATCTCGGCCCCGCCAAGCTCAACATCGGCGTCGTCGATGATCGGGATGCTGATGGTCTGGGTCGTGACGCCCGGCGCGAAGGTCAAGGTGGTCGTGGTCGCTCCCGTGTAATCGCTGCCGTCGGTCGCCGTCCCGTCGAAAGTGCTGTAATCGACGCTGACGGTGTTGGTGGAAGTGCGACTGAGCGTCACGGTGAATTCCGCGGTGACAGAGCCGGAACCGGAGCCTTCGGAGCCGTTCCAGTCCGAGATCGAGATTTCGGGTTCGTTGTCGTAGATCGTGCCGTCCGCTGTGAGGTCGCCGGAATTTGTCCCGGACGCGCTGACTGTCAGAGTGAGGGTCTCGGGCGATTCGACGATCGCATCGTCGATGAGTGGGGCTGCAATCATCACGGACGGGGTGTTGGCGGGAATGGTGACCGAGCCGGTCAAGCCGGTGCTGGGGAAGTCGGCGGCCGTCGCGGTTTGTCCCGACGCGAAACTCACCATCCAGTTGACCGTGGTGGCGGTGGCGACAGGCGAACTCAAACTGACACTGAACCAAGCGGTGCCGCCGCCGGAGCCAGAACCTTCCGATCCGCCACCGTCGTAGACATTCAGCGTCGGTGTCCCGGCACCGCTGCCGCTGCCAGAAGTGGGCATATCCTCGTTCTCAATCGTGCCCTGGCCCGATCCCGAACCGGGGATCACATCGGCAGGCAGGCCGGAGAGGGTCAGCGCGAAGGTCTCGTTGTTCTCCATCATGGTGTCATTCGTAATCGTCACGGGGACCGGAAACATCAGAGCGCCAGTGGGAGAGTAAGGTCAGCATGCCCGTCGCCGCCGTGTAATCTGAGCCGGCAATGGCCGTGCCGTCTCCGGTGGCGTAACTGATCGTGAAGGAACTCGTCGGCGCGGCCGAGAGCACAACCATGAAGGTCATGGTCGTGAGCGATTCGAGTTGACTGACACTCCACACGGAAATCGTCAGCGGTGGCGGTGCGTTATACGCGACGAAGGCGGGTGGCTCGCTGCCTGCAAAACCATCTCCCGCATCCTCACCGGAATCCTCGATCGCTGGCGGCGAGGCGGGAGCGGAATGCCAACCAGAGTCCTGAACGATGTCGTCGGGCGTATTGCCGGCGATGCTGTCCATGCCGTTGCCGCCACGCAGGATGTCGCGGCCGTCGCCACCTTCCAGCCAATCGGTCCCGTTGTCGCCATTCAACCGGTCAAGGCCGGCGTTGCCGAAGAGGGAGTCATCGCCCGCTTGGCCGATGATCGTGTCCTGGCCGTTGCCTCCTTCCAGCGAGTCGTGGCTGGCACCGCCATTGAGACGATCGTTCCCGTCGCCGCCGAGGAGAATGTCATCACCCACGCGGCCCAGCAGATAGTCGTTGCCTGCGCCGCCGAAGATGAGATCCGTGACAGCGCTGCCCCAAATGGTGTCATCGCCCGCGCCGCCCCAAATCGTCGCCCCCACCAAGTGCGGGAAGCGTGCGGCGGTCACGCTCGAAAGATCAATCCGATTGGCTCCGGACGATTCTTGATCCGCGTCCACGACGATCTTGGTGACTTGGGACGCGGGGACGGTTCCGAGGTCGGCGGCACGACCGTTGAACTTCACGACCGCCTGCCCGTGCGACGCCGAAACTTGGACACGGTCATTGCCGGTGACTTCGATCGACAATTGACCGTCAACGAAACTGGTGGAAG
>JBJXEX010000372.1:0-5251 GCA_046156195.1 Planctomycetaceae bacterium
CTCTTCGCGGATGTCGAACACCCAGTATTCCTGGATGCTCGGCACTCGCAGGTACAAGCCAGGATTGCGAAACAAATCCTTGTCGATGTCCGTGCCGCGCAGCACTTCGCCAACGATGAACGGTTCGCCGTCGCGCCAGTCATCGAGATCTTCGGCATAGATGGCCAAGTCCGGCTCCGGTGCCGTTGTCATTTCGACGCCCGGCACAAAGACCCGCGCACGATCGGTCGCGCAGGCCACAATTTCTGGATGCTCAAGACCGTAGATTTGGATTTGGAGGAGAATGCTTTTCTCAACGATGTCGTGCTCTCGGTTCGGTGCGGGTGACACAAACAACCTCCCAAAGATGACCTCGTAGTCGTAGCCGGGACGATATTCGGCGACTTCCAATTCTTCGTCGGTGACGAGTCGGCCGTGGCTCTTGGGGCCAAAGCGAACGGTAGTGGTCAGCATGTGGCGGTCCTGACTTTGAGTGATCCGACAATCCAAGCGAAGTGAGTGTAGGCGAACGGCAAACGTGAAGCTGGAAGCCGGGGGTCAGGCACTTCGGAAATTCGGAATTGGCTGGGGCCAATTTCGAATTTCCGAAGTGCCAGACCCCTGACGTAAAACTGACGCGTGCTACTCAAACTTGATCCATGAAATCTGTGTGACCAACTGATTGAGCGACGCGAAAGAGATGTGCGCGTTGGTCGCGAAGCGCGGGGTGTTGTTCGCCGGGAATGTGGCGAGCGACGCATCTCCGACCAGAAACACGTTGAAGTCTTTCGACAGATTCTCATAACCGGCGGTCGTCTTGCAGAAGCACATGTCGGTCGCGTAGCCGGTCAGCAAGACGTGGCGAATGCCGTTGGCTTTCAGAAATTTTCGCAGCGGCTCGTAACCTTCCGAGTCGTAGATCACGACGTCGTTCGGATCGACGTCGATGTCTTTCGTGACCGGGATCGGCAGCTCCCAGAAGCCGGCGTTGTTGTACTTCGCGCTGGAGTCGAGACCGGGGAATTGGCGGAAGTAATCTCGCACCGGATTCTCGACCGACAGCGAAACCGTTTCGACCAGCGGCTGCCCTTTGTATTCAAAACTCTTGAGCTTGGTGGCGAGTTCTTTCGCTCCTTGCTGGCGGTCGATGTCGCTCGGCTTGGCTCGCAGCGAGCGGTAGATCTTCTTGCGGATCGGGTCTTCGCCGCCGGGGAGGCTGTACATCACCAATGGGACATTGCCGCGAGCCACTTTCAGAAACGGATTGATGACCTCGTGCGTGTGCCGTGCGGCGAGATGATTTTTGTCGGGCGTGCAGAAGTCGCAGACACCGGCGGGTTCGGGGGTATTCCAGCCTTGTCCGTCGTCGATGCCCCACGGATGGACCATGATGACGGCGGTGGCATTGGCTTGCAGGCGGTTGGGCATCTCGATGATGCCGCGCGCGTTGTATGAGAACCGCCACGCTCGCACCGAGAGGTTCGCCTCCGGTTCGTTGACCAAGATCGGAGCTTCCAAGCGGCGCAGCTCACGGATTGGTTCGACGAACTCCGGGTGATCCGCGAGCAGCGGCGGCGGATTCTGGAGCAACGTCAATCGGTTCGAGTATTTTCGGGAGTCCGCGTTCTCTTCCGAGAAACCGCAGACCGTCAAACCCAACAGAGCGAGACACATCACACCACCGATTCGCGGGATCGACATGAGACACCTCCACGGAACAGCGAACCGTCAACGCGAGGAGCATCGGCTCGGCTCGCAGACCACGACACGCGGGAGGTTCTCTCCGTCCGCATTCCCGAAGGCAAGCCAGACAGACCTGGCCTCGCGATGCCGAAGATGCGAAGTCTCCAAGCGATTCCAGATTCTCCACTCAAAGATCTCGTTCTCCATCAAGTGATTCCTCTTGTCTTCATTCCTTTGACCAGATTCCTTTGATTCCTAGGGCGAACCTGTGCCTAAGGATTCCGATCAAAGGAATCTGGTCAAAGGAATGAAGCGAATGAATTCGGGCCTTATTCTTGGTGCGCCGTCGAATTTGTTTGAAAGAGCGCAACATCAAAACTTGCGCTTCGGGTTGGTGTGGCGGTTTCACCGAATGTGTCATTGCTGTCCGCTCGCGGTATGTACCGCACGCGGGTTCGGCCGAGCCGTTTAACCCCAACTCCATCGGCGTGGGCGCATTGATCTCTACACAACTGCGTTTCATTCATCCGCGGGACGGCCTTGCCATCCGCGGGCAGCCATGACTCCCTGCGGATGGCAATGCCGAACCACGGACAAAGCAGTGCTACTTCGGACCTTGTTTTGTGGCACTTTCAGATTTGTGTCGATACCAATGGCGTGGGCGAGCGGGCCGAACAACTCCGGCGCACGCCGATGGAGTTGCGGATAACCAACGCGGCGAAGCCGCAACCAATGTGGCTCGACGCTCCGCGTCGAGAATCGCGACGCAGAGCGTCGCGCCACAATGCGCGCACGCCGACAAGAATTTGAAAACGAGCAGTACATCGCGGCTCACGGTCACAACAATCCTCAGGAGTTCATCACCATGTTGATCGGTTACGTCAGCGACGAACGGTACGTTGCGGTTGCGGAGGCCTTGCTGGAGTTCGTCAATGAGCAGGGCGAATCGTGGGAGACTCGCTCGCGCGCGAGCGGCTCCATTCATCTCGACCTGCCCAGCGGCGAATACACCGTCACGCTGCAACGGCCCGGTTTCGGTGGCAAGCGAGTGCGGCTGACGTTGCCGACAAATTCACCGCATCAGTTCCGGCTGCTGTCCGATGGGCTGCTCGGTTACGCCTGGCCGAAGTGCGTGCGGTCGGGCGAAGAGGCGGAGTTCCGAGTCCACTCGGTCGAATGTTTTCATCTGGAGTTATGGCGGTACGGCTGGACAAAAGAGCGAATCTGTGGACTCGGCTGGCACGACGAGCACGGGCCGCGAGCAATGATGCAAGTCACTCCCGATGGCGACTACACGCAGACCGGCGTCGAGTGGAACAAGGTCGGCTATGCCAGTCCGGCTCACAAGCAGTTCGTGACGGCCCCGTCGAAGTCGGGGCTGTATTACTTTCACGCTCGCACCGCGTCCGGCCGAGCGTTCGCGTTTCCGTGGGTCGTCGCTCCGGCCCAACCGACCGCGCCGGTGGCGGTGCTCGCGTCGAACATCACATGGAACTGCTACAACAATTTCGGAGGCCGCAGCAATTACATTCACGCTAACGCGCTGCCCGATGTGCCGGTCGTCAACTCGCGACAAGAGATCGCCCGCTATATCGACGCGAAGTTTCAAACTTGGGGCTGGAACGACTACGCCCCGCTGTCGTTCGAGCGGCCCGAACCTATCAACGACATCGCGCTCGCCGAACAAATCACCGATCCGATCGAAGGCCGCGCCGCCTGTCACATTGCTCCCGCCGAATGGCGGTTGCTCGGCTGGTTGGAACGCGAGGACTTCGCCTACGACTTCTACTCGGAGACACAGCTTCACGGCGGAGTGCTCGACCTGACGAAGTACAAGGTGCTCATCATCAGCACGCATCCAGAGTATTGGACGCGGACGATGTATGACCGCGTCAAGCATTGGGTTTTCCACGAGGGGGGCCGGCTGATGTACCTCGGCGGCAACGGCGTGAACTGTGAAGTCACTCTGCATGAAAACGACACGATGACGGTCCACAACGGCACGATGACCAGTCTCTGGCCGGAAGGGATCGGTGCCGAAAGCCGGCTCGGCAAGCGGCACGAGTCGGAGGCGAACTTGCTGGGAGTCGTGTTCACTCCCAGCGGCATCATGACCGGCGCGCCGTACCGAGTCATCGACGACACGCATTGGTGCTTCGAGGGGACGGGCCTGAAAAACGGCGACACGTTCGGCGAGAAGAGCCTGCATCGCCGCTGTCCCGGCGGAGCCTCCGGCCACGAGACCGACAAGATCTCAGCGAGTTCACCGCCGGGGACGCGGTTGCTCGCGAAAGGACTGAACCCCGACGACGGCGGCGCGGAGATGTCGATCTTCGATACCGAGTCGGGCGGCGGGACTTTCTCCGCCGGCTCAATCTGTTGGCCCAGCAGCATCCCGATCGACGAGAACATCTCGCGGATCACGGCCAATGTGCTGCGGAAGTTTTTGAGGTAGTGCCGTCGATCAATGCTGGTGAAGAATGTTGTTCTTGGCTCCAATCGAGACGACGGAGTGGTCAAAACATGACGCAGCAAGTGATCGTGGACGAGAACGCCGGTCCCGGCTCACCGGTCTGGGAGCAGTATCAACGAACGGTCGGTGATTCTCCGGTCGAGTATCTGTTTCTTAAGGAGTCGCATCCCGGCATTCCGGATGTCGAGATCCTGGACAAATTGCTGAGTCGCGAGACGACCTTGCTGACGGGAGACCGAGTTCTGCACATGCAAGCGATCGCCCTCGGCTTCCGCTCGTACACGTTGAATGAGCAGGGGCAACTCACACGGAAGCGACTCACCGGCGTGCTGGTGTCGGAGCCGGCTCAAAGCGTTCACCGCGAGTTAAAGCCGGATTACCGCTATCAACCGACCAGCGACCTCCCACGGATACTGAAGTCGGGCATGACTGAGAAGGAACTCGATAAATACCGCACGGTGCGACGGCGAATCCGCAGCTATTTCGGATCGGCGGCGGCCATCGCTCAGGTGTCGGTGACGATCGGATCGCAACTCACGCCACGCGGTTTGTTGTGCGGTTTCGTGTTTCAACTCGCGGGGAATTCGGGCGTCTCCGGGTTGCGGGGCCGTGAGGGCTATTGTCTGCCGACGAATGGGCTTGTGGATCCATCGTATCCTGTCATTCAAGCGCTGCGTGACCTGTATCTGTTGCAGCTCGATCAAGTGCCGACGGACGTATTTGTGCTGTCATCGGACACGCTGAATTTGTGCCGCGACTTGCAGGACACGACCGAGTTGACGGCACCTCTGCACGAGACATTGCGACGGTTGATTCACGGAGTCAGCCGGTTGACCTGGCAGCCCTGCGTAAAGGGCCGCTTCTTTGACGCCATGAGCCGCAAGCTGAAACAACTGAGCGGGGGACGGAGCAACGAAGTCACCACGTTCGATTTTGAACGCCTCGCCGCGAGCGTGCTTGAGGGGCCTCTTGTTTTGTGAACCGAGGGCACTAGTGGTCCACCAACTTTGAAACGATGGGATCGAGGACTGGATAGAGTCTTTTGAGCTTGATTCGAGCATCGCCTGTGGTGAATTGCCAGTTGACTCGGACTTTTTGTTCGTCGCGGCGCTCGTT
>JBJXEX010000377.1:0-20912 GCA_046156195.1 Planctomycetaceae bacterium
GTTGTCCTCGCCTCGTACTTTGTCTCGCAGAATGACAATTGGTATCTTGCCCTCCCGTGAGACTCCCGTTTTCATACAGGGGACTTCCACCCCACAAGTTCACGCCCATGTTGGGCGTACCGGTCGCCGAGTTCACCGGCATGACCCAATGTGCGATCCGAGACAGTCGAGCACGAGTTCGTCAACACGAACTGGCGACTCGCAGAGCGGCTGAAGTTCGCCATCAATGATGAGCGTTGGGATGCCTCGATCCCAGGCACGACGACACTCAGCGATTTTCTGACGGGCTTTCTCCGCGATCTCGGTGCCGGGCTGGAAATCCCGCTCTACGAAGAGGCAGCCATGCACTGCTTCGGTGGCAAGGAACTGGTCGAGAGGGATGTTCGAGTCCAGATTGCCGATCATTCCGTCGGCAAGCAACGGATGCGGCTGATCGCTCCCGGTGTCGCCTTCAAGATCACCGCCCTTGATGACTCCCTCGCCGATTTTGAAACCCATGCCCGCCGCCTGCTCTCCCACGCAGACCTCCGCGCCATCGCCTGGGGCAACATCAACCTGAAACAAGCCACCTTCACCACCCTTACCCCCTAACCTGTTTTGGCCAAAAACTGCACTTTAGGAGAACTTTGATCGCAGGCTTGGGGCGATTGGGATTGGGGTTTGAAAAAACAAGGACGCGATCCGCCTGTGGCGGATTCGACCTGCCGCCGGCACGCACTCCCGGTCAACGCGGCCGACCACGCAAGTTTGGTGCGAAGCTCCGTCTGGCCGGGGCACCCTCTGGGTCCGCCGCGCATCCCGGTGGCTGGCCCGCGGCGGCGGGATCACCTCCAACTGCCGCGGTGCCGAGGTGACTCGCGAATACAAGAGCTTCCTGGCGATGTCTCATCTCGCCGACGAACTGATCCGCGTGGTCTTGGTCCGGTTCGACGACGGCGGCTGGGTTCCGTGTCTGGTCGAACATCGGTTGTTGGCACCTGAACCAGTGGCGGCACACTGTTGTGGAATTGGCCTCATGGGACGACTCATCAGAGACATTGAATCACTCATCGCCCTCTGCACATGACCAAGGAAAATCGCCTAAAGTACAGAAGAACAAAAAAGGCACTTCCGTACGAGCGGAAGTGCCCAGAAAGTTCTCAAGAGATTTTGCCGCGAACCGACGTGTCGGTTATTTCACAAGCCCGGCTGCACGCATCTTGCTGGCGTTGCCGGCTTGGCCGAAGGCGACCATGCGGGCCACGCAGATGTCCTTCATGGCGGAGCGTGCCGGCTTCATGTAATCGCGCGGGTCAAATTTCTCGGGAGTGGTCATTAGGACTTTGCGGACGGCGGCGCACATGGCGATGCGGTTGTCGGTATCGACGTTGATCTTTCGCACGCCGGATTTGATGCCTCGCTGAATCTCTTCGATTGGCACGCCCCAAGTTTGGTTCATCGTGCCGCCGTATTCGCGGAAGAGATTCTGAACTTCCTGCGGCACCGACGAACTGCCGTGCATCACCAAGTGCGTATTGGGGAGCCGCGCGTGAATCTCTTCGATCCGCTTCATGGCCAGCACTTCGCCGTCCGGCTTGCGAGTGAACTTGTACGCGCCGTGACTGGTGCCAATCGCAACCGCTAGCGCATCCACTCCGGTCTGCTTGACGAACTCTTCGGCTTCGCTCGGATCAGTCAGCAATTGATCGTGCGAGAGTTTGCCCGTCGCGCCGTGACCGTCTTCTTCCTCGCCCGTGCCCGTTTCCAGCGAACCGAGGCAACCCAACTCACCCTCGACCGACACGCCAAACATGTGCGCGACCTTCGTGACGAATCCCGTGGCTTGCACATTGTACTCGAAGGTTGAAGGTGTCTTGCCGTCTTCCGTCAGCGAACCATCCATCATCACCGAGGTGAAGCCGTTCTTCATGGCGCTCAAGCAGGTGGCGGGGCTGTTGCCGTGGTCTTGGTGCATGACGACGGGGATGTGCGGATAAAGCTCGACGGCGGCGAGAATCAAGTGCCGCAGATAGACGTCTTCAGAATATGCCCGCGCTCCGCGAGACGCTTGGATGATGGCCGGTGAATCGGTTTCGTTGGCGGCCAACATGATCGCCTGGATTTGCTCCATGTTGTTGACGTTCAAAGCGGCAACGCCGTAGTTGTTTTCGGCGGCGTGGTCCAGCACGAGACGCATCGGAACTAAAGGCATGTGAGTTCTCCCCAGAAGACGACGGTCAAAGCAGTCCGTCCGCAGCCCAAAAGCACTCGGCGATTCTGCGGCGGCGAAAGAGTTCAACAAGAACCTTTCGCCGAGAACTTCGGAGTCGAGTGACCCAGTTCCCCGTCATTGACCGACGCGAGGGATTATCGGGACGGCCGCTCTCACTCGCAACCACGCCGACAATTCAATCTGAATTGTTCATCGCGCCGGCGAACACAACTCGACCACATGCCCGTCGGGATCGTTCAGAAACAGTTGCACGAATCCATCCGGCCGAGACTTCGGAGGCGAGACGATTCTCAGTCCCAGTTCTTGTGCTCGCGCGAATGTCGCCGTCGCGTCCTCCACTAAGAACGCGAAGTGATGCGAGCGCGACGTGCGGAATTGCTCCGGCAACGGATTGCCCGCCGGCGATCCTCCCGCGTGCTCGCCGATCAAGTGAATCTGCGTCGCGCCCGCTTGGAACCACAGGCCCGGAAACGAGAACCCCGGCCGAGGCACTTCGTTCATGCCCAGTCCCGTGACATAAAACTGCCGCGAGCGGTCGAGGTCTTTCACGACGATCGTGACATGGTCGAGCGACTTCACCTGAATGGGGTTCGCCATGATTGTTCCTCAAAACTGGCTCAGAAACCGCACGTCGTTTTCAGTGAAGCGGCGGATGTCTTTGATGTTGTGCCGTCTCATGCAGAAGCGTTCGATGCCAAAGCCGAATGCGAAGCCACTGACTTCTTCGGGATCAAAGCCGACAGCGCGAAGCACGTTGGGATCGACCATCCCCGCGCCGCCGATCTCCATCCAGCCTTGGCCCCAACTCATATCAACTTCGACGGACGGCTCGGTAAACGGGAAGAAGCTGGGACGGAAGCGGATCGTCACGTCGCGGCCGAGATAGGTCGTCGCGAACAGTCGCAGCGTTGTCTTGAGCTGCGCCATCGTGACATCGCTGCCGACCATCAGACCTTCCATCTGATGAAACATGCAACTGTGCGTGGCGTCGATCGTGTCGGGCCGGTAGACGCGGCCGAGCGAGACGATCCGAATCGGCGGCTTCGATTTTTCCATCACGCGGATTTGCACGGTCGAGGTTTGACTGCGGAGCAACACCGGACCACCGGCAACGGATTGAGCGGTCGCCAGATAAAAATTCTCCAGCGGATCGCGAGCCGGGTGATCGGCCGGGATGTTGAGCGCCTCGAAGTTGTGCCATTCGTCTTCGAGTTCCGGGCCATACGCGACGGTGAATCCCATGCGACCAATGATGTCGCGGAACTCGTCCATCGTCTGAGTCAGCGGATGCCGTCGTCCCGAACGGATCGGCTCACCGGGGAGCGAGATATCGATACCGGTCAGCGAGGCTTTGGGCTTCGCGAGTTCCTGCTGCCGAGCTTCGAGTGCGGCGGTGACTCGCTGCCGCACTTCGTTGAATTTGGCTCCCAGAGCGGGCCGTTGCTCCGCAGTGGCCTTGCCGAGCAAATCTTGCAACGCCTTGATTCGACCGCTCTTCTTGCCGAGGAACTCAACGCGAGCCGCTTCGACCGCCACCGCATCGGTCGCGGCAGACAGCGAGGTCAGTGCAGCAATCGCGAAATCCTCATACTGTTGCAGCGGGTCCATCGTTGTCATCCGACGAGGAAGTGTCAGCCAATGAGGAAGGGCGAAACTCACGTCGAGCGTTTTGGCTCAGCGCTGGTTTCGCCCTTATGTCATCATCATCTTGAGCGGTATGGCACTCTCACTTTGTGAGCCGAACGCGCTAGCGTCGGGCGATTCGCCTCACTCTGTGAGAACGCACTAGCGTCGGGCGATCCGCCATCAAACGTCACCCACCGAGGCCCGTGGCTAGCGCCATCGGCTCACAAACCGAGTGCCATTGGCCGCTTACCGGAAGGCCGAAGTTCAGGCCGCTTGCGCGAGAGCTCCCTTCACCAGGGCGATGATCTCATCAAAAATTTGCGGTTCGCGGATCGCCAGTTCGCTGAGCGTGCGGCGGTTCAACTCGATGTTGGCAACCTTCAGCCCGTGAATGAATCGCGAATAGGACAGGCCGCGCATTCCGCAGGCGGCGTTCAAGCGAGTGATCCACAAGGCGCGGATGTCGCGTTTCTTGATCTTGCGGCCTCGATAGGCATAGACCCGGCCTTTGACAATTCCGTCCAGGACGGTGCGCCACAAACGGCGACGACCACCGACTCGGCCTTCGGCTTCCTTGAAGATGCGTTTCTTCTTGCGATGACGAATCGAACCCGACTTGATACGCATGGCGATACTTTCTTGGCGGCTCGCGCGGACTTCAGTGGCCACGCTCGCCAGAGCGTGGGGTGTGTTGGTGGCTCGGCCCACGCTCTGGCGAGCGTGGCTACGCCGATCATGGCAACGACGCGCGTGCCTGCGGCGTGTGGTGAAACGGGCCGCTTAAAGAATGGGTCTCAACGCCTCGACGATACGGTCGGCGTGGTAATTATCCAGCACGCCGTCCTGGCGGAGTTGTCGCTTGCGCTTGCCCGTTTTCTTACTCAGCAAGTGGCCGCGCGACGCATTGCGGTGCTTCGCTTTTCCATTCGCGGTTACGGTAAAGCGTTTTTTGATTCCCTTATGGGTCTTCTGCTTGGGCATGATGAACTCGATGGTCGCGCGGTCCACAATTTCACATATCTGACGGCCGCCGGTTGGTCCGGGCGGTCGAAAGAGCGGGGGACTATAGGGATCGTCTCGGATCGTTGCTACTGATCCGTCTCGTCCGGTTTGGCAAACCGGTTATTTTGGAGCCAAGACCACGGACATGTTCTTCGCCCCGTCCATTTTGGCCATCTGCTCGACCTTGGCGATGTCTTCCAGGCCAGCCACGAAGTGATTCAGGACTTCGCGCCCGCGGTCGTGGTGAGCGTTCTCGCGGCCTTTGAACTGGACGTTGACTTTGACTTTGTCCTTGTTCTCCAAGAACGTCCGGGCCTGCTTGACCTTAAAGTCGATGTCGTGTTCGCCGGTCTTGGGACGCAGCCGGATTTCCTTGAGCTGTGTCTGGTGCGTCTTGGTATTGGCGGCGTGCTTCTTTTTCTGTTCGTACTTGAACTTGCCGAAGTCCATGATGCGGCAAACCGGCGGCCGTTCATTGGGACTGACTTCGACCAAATCCAGGCCCGCCTCGCGAGCCATGTTCAGTGCATCCAACGTGGGAATGATGCCGTGCATGTGACCGGTGTGGTCGACAACGCGGATCGGTGTGATGCGAATTTGCTCGTTGATTCTCTGAGACTTGTTGTCGATTGCTACGTTCCTCAGCAACTGGGAGCCTCATGCACGGTCGCGAACCGTTCGCAACGCTCGATGAAGTGTCGGAGACTTGTAGTAGCGGTCCCGATAGTCGTCAAGAAACGCCCGTTTCTCCGGGAGATTCCTGGACCTGAGCCGCTGTCGATGCCTCCCGCGTTCTGGCGAACGCGGCTACGACGAGGCGAACGCGGCTACGAAGTGACCGGAACGAGTCGAATGGCTTTGTGGCCGTCGATGCTGCCGGCCGCCGCGTGAAATCGCAACTGGCCATCCACGAGCACTCGCAACGGAGAATCCGTCACAGAGTCCAGCAGCAAGACATCGCCGACCGCGAGCGATTGCAGATCATTGGCGGAGAGTGAAGTCGGTGCGAATTGCGCGACGACGGACGATCGCCGGGCAGGCGTTGAGTTTGACTCCCGCGTTTGTGGCTGGAACGGCTGCGGCGGCACGGTGACTTCGAGCGATCGGTCCGCAAAGACTTCGGCGATTTCCAGTGGCAGCAGCAGGTCGAGCGATCCGCCCCCTTGCACGAATCGGAATTCAAACGACAGCCGGAGCAGCATGCAGTCAGACAGCCACGCATCCGCGAGCGAGGTCGCATGGGAGAGTTCCGTAAGTTTCCAGGGGCTGTCGGTCGCGGCCTGTTCGATGACGCTCAGGCGGATGGCGTCGGTCAATCGGGCCGCGAGCCGGTGATCGACGTCGGTCAGCGGCCGATGTTGGTCGAGTGGCTCGCAATTCGGGGTCGAACGCCCACCGAGCAGCCGATCCACGAACGTGGCGACCAGCGGCGGAGACAGAACAATTGCCAGCGGTTCGACCGAATCCGGCGGCTGCCAGAGGCTCACGACCGATCGAGTTTCGTGCGAAGTCACGGCGTCATCAGCGGTCAGTGTGAGGCTTCCGAGCGGTGTCACTCGCACCGCCGCGCGAATCAACGACCGCAGACGAGTGGTCAACGAGCGAGCGAACCCCTCGGCAAACGCCGTCCAGCGCGTGCCTGGCAGTTTGGCCTGCGGCGGCTCAACAGAGAGAGGCACCTGGGGGCCGAGGAGCGCGGCGAGTTCTGACGGTGTGAGTGTTGCCATCCGTGGCCTCAATTCTTATCCGCGCACTTGCCCCGTGCCGTGGACGATCCATTTGTAGCTGGTCAGTTCGCGCAGACCACACGGGCCGCGCGCGTGGAACTTGTCGGTGCTGATACCGATCTCGGCACCGAGTCCGTATTCGTGACCGTCGTTGAAGCGGGTGCTGCAATTAACGTGCGTCGCGGCGGAATCGACTTCGCGGCAGAACTGTTCGGCCGAGTTCAAATCGTTGGTCACGATGGCGTCGGTGTGGTGCGAGCCGTACTCGTTGATGTGCCGGATCGCCTCATCGAGCGAATGGACGATCTTCACCGACATCGTGAGTTCGAGGAATTCGGTGCGGAAATCCTGCTCGGTGGCCGGGATGCCGTGTTGGATGTACGTCAGTGAGCGCGGGCAGCAACGCAATTCCACGCCGCGCAGCCCCAGAGTTTCGGCCACTCGTGGCAGAAAGGCCTTGGCGATGCCGGCATGGACCAGCAGCGTTTCCGCCGCGTTGCAGACGCCGGGACGCTGGCACTTGCTGTTGACGAGGATCGCTTCCGCCATCGGCATGTCGGCGGAGTGATCGACGTAGACGTGGCAGATCCCCTCAAAGTGTTTCAACACCGGCATGGTGGCATTGGCGGCGACCAGTTCGATCAACGACTTGCCGCCTCGTGGAATCGTCAGGTCAATCCACTGATTCAATTTGAGGAAGTGGCCGATCAACTCGCGATCAATGGTTGTGACCAGTTGAATCGCGTTGGTGGGGAGGCCGGTTTCTCGCAGCGCTTCGGTCAGGAGGCGATGCAGCGCGAGGTTGCTGTGAAGGGCTTCTTTACCGCCGCGCAGGATGACGGCATTGCCGCTCTTCACGCACAGGGCGGCCGCATCGACGGTGACGTTCGGCCGAGATTCATAGATAAAGAAGACGACCCCCAGCGGCACACGGACTCGTGTGACCCGCAAGCCATTCGGCCGGACTTGGCCGTCGATGACCTCGCCGATGGGATCGGGCAGCGCCACGATTTCGACGAGGGCGTCGGCCATGACCTTGATTCGGGACTCCGTCAGACGCAGCCGTTCGGCGGCGGAGTGGGACAGTCCGAATTCCGGGGCCTTGAGAATGTCTTGCTGATTGGCGGCGATCAGCTCGTCGGTTCGCGTGAGCAGCAACTCCGCCGCGCGAGTCAGCCAAGCGTTTTTCTGCTGGCCGGTGATGTTGACGAGTGCTCGCGACGCATCGCGAGCTTTCTGGGCGGTGTTCAGAGCGTATTGAGGCAGGTCAGGCATGAGTCTTCGTCAAGGGAAACGGTCGGAGTTCTGGATGCCTCAACCGTGAATTCATCAACCATCATGAGCCAATGTCGCCTGTCTTCTATCCGTAGTTCGGCTTTGCCATCCTCAGGCAGTTGCATCTTGATAACTGCCTGCGGATGGCAAAGCCGAACTGCGGATGAACGACAAGCAGAATCGCTCATGAAGATGGGGCAATTGATGCTTGCGGCACGAGGGAGAGTCGCGGAGTGTCGGTACTTTCAGGAATGTGTCAACGCCGCTCAATAGCTGTGAGTTTTTGGAGCCGCGACCGTTAGAACCGGTCCAACATCAACACCAGGTTTTGATGGGCGGGAATCTGTCGTTCTCCGTGCTCCGGCCCTGCCATCCGTGCGGCTCCTAATGCGGTTAAAGAATCATGGAAAATCAGTTGCCGCACGGATGGCAGAGCCGGAGCACGGAGAAAGACAGGTCAGGGAATGACGGCTTGGGCTGTTGGCAGCCATCAAAACACGAAGTCGTTCTTGGACAGGTTCTAAATTCAACGGCGTTGCGGGGCTTTCGGGTCACGTCGGTCAGCGGTGGGTGGTGGCAAAGCGTGGCTGTTCTCGGCGAGGAAGCGGGCCACCGTGGTCGCGTACAACTCGTGGCCGGCGGCGGATAGGCGCGGAGCGTTCGTCAGAAACAATTCCTCGGAACGATTCGCTTGCCGAAAGTCGGCGGACGCATCGCAGAGTGCCAAGCCGCGTTGCTTGGCGAAGTTGTCGAGCAGACTGAAGGGCAACTCACTCCGGAAGAGAGCGTTCGTCGGGACGCCGCTCGCTTCGCGGACGCCTCGGCCGGAACTGGCTTTCTCGGAGACTTGCCAAGGAGCCGGGCAGGTCGTGATCAACAGCCGGCTCGAAAGAACCGAGGCGGCTTGCTGCACATCCATCAGCGCGGAGAACGCCTGTTGAATGTGCGGCGACCAGTCGGGTGGCTCATCGGAGAGCCACGCGAACTTGCCGAGCGGATGGTCAATGTCTGAGCTTGATTCGTCGGGACGCTTCTTGCGCCAGAAGTTGGCCAATGATCTCTGCGCGAGCCGCGCGATCAGGAAGTGATCACCGACTTGCTGACCGACGCCGCGCACCGGCTTTTCGAGCAGCGGATGCGGACAGGCCAGCGGTTCATCGCCGCGGCCGAGCAACGTCAGCCGTCTCAGCAAGTAATCGTCGGCGACGTCCGACATGTCGAAGTGACAAATCACGAGGTCGGGCCGCAACGCGGCCAGCTCGTGCTTCAAACGCAATGCGGCGATCAACGGACAATCGCCGGGCACCGCGGCGTTGATGACCTCCACCGGCCGACGCCAAGTCTCGCTGAGTTTTTCTTGCAGCCGCGCGGCGAATGTGTCCGCCTCGGAGACTTCCAGACCCAGCGGTGTTTCGTCGCCGAGGACCACCACGCGAATCGTCTCCGGCGGTTTGGGGATCGTTGGTTCGCTGCCGCGCAGGCCAAAGCTGTTGGTCTGCGTCTCGAAGACTTCGCCGGTGTCGGGATTCTTCGTGGAGATTGTTCGCGACGGCTTAAGTTGATGATGTGTCCGCCATGAGGGCGCGACCAACTCTTCGTGCGGATCGCCGGAGAGGATCGCTCGGCCGACCTGGAACTCTTGCCAGCGCAGCCAAACTTCAACGACGCAGGGCAACACCGCGAGCGTCAGCAGCGCGAGCAACAACGGCTTCAGAAAACGACCCAGCCGCCGAATCATCCTTGATTCCTGGCAACACATCCCCCGTGAAAGCAACCGGGCGGATACTAGGTCTCGCCGCGAAAAAGCCACAAGACGAGTTCAATCGTCATCCGGCAGGCGGAGCACCGGTTCGTCATCGTCGTCGTCCGCGACCGCCGTATCGGTCTTGAGACTGTCCGACCGAGCCTCGTTGAGCCGTTCGGCAAGCGGGCTGCCGGAGCGTGACGAGATCGCCGGCGCTTCCAGTGGCATGTTCCCTTCGGATTCGATCTCGATGTCGTCTCCATCGAATTCGATTTCGATGCCCTCCCCATCGGATTCGATCTCGATGCCGTCGAATTCGTCGGCGATGACCTTTGGCTTGGCAACCGGCTTGCCCGACGACTTCTTGGTCACCGAGGTTGCCGAGGCTGCCGTCTTTCCCGCCGGACGTAATTTCGTGGCGGTATCGGCCGGCTCACGCGAAACCTTGGGCGGTGCGGGTTTGGCCGGAGTCGCGGCTGGCGTCGGTGTGGGCTTCGACTTGGGTTTGTCGCTGCGAACCGGCGCATCACCGAGCAGAATCTGTTCAAAGAAGGCGTCGTCGTCCGCCAGCTTTTGTGCCTGAGCGGCGGTGGCTGCGATCCCTTTTGCGGGATCGCTCGCGCGACTCTTCGCTTTCGTGGACGCGGCTCGCATCTTTCGTTCGAGAGCCTTCTTGGCTTCCAGCTCTTCGTGGACTTTGCGTAAGGGAATCAACATCTCGGCCATCGACTGCCAGCGGTCGTTGGGATTCTGATGCAGTCCCTTCATCAGGATATCGGCGACGCGCGGGTCGATGTGCGGGGCGAATCCGGCGAGCGGTTTCGGCGGCTTATTGATGTGTTGGATGACGGTATCGAGCGTCTCCTGGTCCGGCACGTCCCACGGCAGCCGCTTCGAGTACATCTCATAGGCCGTGACCGAAAACGAGAAGACGTCGATCCGCTGGTCGGTGCGTTGCCGCTTAATGAGTTCCGGTGCCATGTAGTTGGCGGTCCCGGTGCGGTTGCCGGGCTTCTGGAAATCCGGCGTGTTCGGCACGACGAGACCAAAGTCGATCAACTTGACGGTGTTGTCCGAGTCAACCATCACGTTTCGCGGACAGAGATCGCGGTGAATCCAATTCTGCTTGTGCAGATAGTCGATCGCCTCGCCGAGCTGAATGATGTAGTTCAGGCAGTTCTCTTTCATCTGATCGTTCTGAGTATCGACCAGATAGCTCAGACTCAGCCCATCGACGAAGTCCATCATCAGGTACTGCTCGTCGTTAGTCGTCGTGCCGAATTCGTGGGTCTTGACGATATTGGGATGCAGCAACCCGACGGCGATCTCCCCTTCGGTGGGCTTCTTGAGTCCTACGAAGCGACTTTCAAAGCGCTCGGTCTTGACCTTGTCGAGCACCTTGATGGCCAGCATCCGGCCGGTCATTGAATCGCGAGCACGCCAGACTTTGGACATGCTCCCCTGACCGACGCGAGCCAACAGCTCGAACCGCCGAGCGATATCGACACGCTCGACCTTCTTTCGGTCGAACAGGTTTTTGAGGAAATTCGCCATCACCATCCTGCTTACGGATCTCTTGTTTAACCCCTACGCCAACGGCGTGGGCGAGAAGCGGAATCACGATCCCCGTTCGCACGCACGCAAATGGCGTAGCGGTTAAACGACTCTTTCATCCTGCATCACGCTCCGCAGTAGTCGATGATCCGGGCGATCTCCGTCCGCATGTGCTGGCGATCGACGATGCGATCGACGAAGCCCATCTTCAGCAGGAACTCGCTCGTCTGAAAGCCTTCCGGGAGTTCTTGTTTGACGGTCGCGGCAACCACACGCGGGCCGGCGAAACCAACGAGCGCTTTGGGTTCGGCCAGCGTGATGTCCCCCAGCGAGGCGAAACTGGCGGCCACGCCACCCATCGTCGGGTTCGTCATCACGGAGATGAACAGCCCCCCCGCTTCATGAAAGCGGCCCAGCGCGGCGGAGACTTTACCCATCTGCATCAACGACAAAATCCCTTCGTGCATCCGAGCTCCACCACCCGACCCGCTGATGATCACCAGCGGCAGCTTGAGTTCCGTGGCCTGCTCGATTCCGCGCGTCAACTTTTCGCCGACGACCGAACCCATGCTCCCCATGATGAATGCCGAATCGGTCAGAGCCAGCACCAGTGGTCGGCCGCGCATGTACCCCTTGCCGACGACGCAGGCATCCGTCAGGCCCGTCTTCTTCTGCTCTTCTTTCAAGCGATCTTTGTACGGCTTCTTGTCCACGAATCCCAACGGGTCCATCGGCAGAATGTTGGTGAACCACTCCTCGAAGCTTTCCTCATCCAGCAACTGAGCGATGCGTGCTTTCGCCGGCACATAGAAGTGGTGATTGCACTCCGGGCAGCAATACAGGTTTTGCTGCACCTGCTTGCGATAGACCGTGGCTTTGCAGGAATCGCACTGAATCCACAGCCCTTCGGGGACGCCGCGCTTCTGTCGCTTGCCGCCGGAAGTTTCAGGATCAGACGTAGATGGTTGGCTCATCGGTGCGGGTCTCTGAGGGTTGGATTTTTGATTTTTGATTTTCGATTTTTGATTTGATTGAGATTGCGGTTCAATCAAACATCAAAAATCGAAAATCAAAAATCCTCCGCTACGTCGTTTCTCCGAACAAACTCGCCGTCGCGGCTCGACTCGAAGAATTCGATGATTGGATCGTGCGGCTGCTCGGAAAAGGCGTGCGTCAAGTCGGGCGGTTCGCCGGTCAGCAGTGAAGATACAAGACTCGCCAAAGGCTCGGAAGCGACGATCAGCAGCACGTCGAACTTGCGCAACGGCTTCTTGAGTGCGCGTTGCACACGAGACACCGCCACATCCCACGGCTCCCCTTCCGAGGGGCAGACAGTCTCCGGTGCCTCTTGCCATTGGCGAAAGATGCGTGACATCCGCCGGCCGATATCCTCAACGGTCGAGCTTTGCCACAGACCAAGATTCACGTTCGCCAACTCGTCCGATTCGCGAACCGTCAGGTCCATCGCTTGCGCGAGAAACTCGGCCGTCCGTTTCGCGGGCTGAGCCGTGCCGCAAACGATCCCGTCCGGCGGCTTGGGCAACACCTTCAGCCGCTCGATCAACGTCGCAAGCTGTGATTCGCCACGCGAATTCAGCGGCAAGTCGAGCGAGCCAATCAACCGATGCTGCTCATCGAAATCCGTCCAACCGGGACGAACCACTGCGACGATTGTCATACAGTCTCGCTCACGAGGAACGCTCCGTGGCTTACGAGGCGAATGGAATCAACATGCGGGTTTCCATTCATTCCTTTGACCAGATTCCTCTGATCTCAATCCTGAAGATCCGAAACGGTCAAAGGAATGAAACGACGGAATCTTGATTCGTCCCGCACTTCAACTCGCCAGCCGACCAAGCTCCGCCACCGCGGCCGAGTAATCACTCTGATCGAAAATCGCGCTGCCGACCACAAACAAGTTTGTCCCGGCCTGAGCACACGCCGCGATCGTCTTCAGGCCGATGCCGCCATCCACGGACAGAATCGTGTCGGGCGAAATCATCTGCCGAGCCTGCCGCAATCGCTCGACCGACGCCGGAATGAATGACTGACCGCCGAACCCCGCTTGCACGCTCATGATCAGCAGCAGGTCGATCTCATCCACAAACGGGGCGACATCGGACAGCGGCGTCTTGGGATTCAACACCAAGCCCGCCACGCGACCCGCGTCCCGAATGCGTCGCAGCAACGCCGTCGGCTGAGGCACCGCTTCCAGATGAAAGCTGATCGCATCGCAACCCGCTTTGAGATACTCGTCGAGATAATGATCCGGGTCAGAGATCATCAGATGTGCGTCGAAGATCATGTCGGTCAGCGGCCGAACCTTTTCGATGACCATCGGGCCGTAGGACAAGTTCGGGACAAAGTGCCCATCCATCACGTCCCAGTGCAGCACCTTGGACTTCGCGGCGGTGAGCCGTTCGACGTCGCTCGCCAAATTCCCAAAATCACACTTGAGCATCGACGGCGCGATGATTGGCCGAGCGGCTCGCATTCGTTCCAGAATCTCAGTTCGGTTCATGATTCTTTCTTTCCAGGCAGTTTCCAGCCAAATGCCGCCGAGAGGACCAGGAAGGCAGCGACGGCAGCCACCATCCAAGCATGAATGTGCGACCAAAACCAGTGCAGCACAACGGCTGACGACGTCAAACTCAAGGCGCTCACGAGCGCGAGACGCTCGATCGTCTCAAATCGCCGGAGCCAGGACAAAAATAATCCCCAACCGGTCAGCGGCCGATAGATCAGCAACCCGCCGCCCCAGAATAGCCCCAGACCAATGAAGGTTCCCGTCCAACTGAGGACCGCTTCCGAGGAACCGCTCGTGACCGGGGCAACTTGTTTTGCCTTCTCCGCCGAGTCCGTCGGTGTGACCGCAGGCGTCGCGGAAATCTGCGGAGCGGTTCGACTCGATGTGGCTGTCGATGTCGCTTTCGCGGTCGCCACGGCGACAGCATCTTGGCTCCACCACACCACGAGCCACGCCAACACCCACACGATCAGCCCCGAGAGAAACTGTCGGCGCGGCTCGATCGGAGCACCGTTGGCGTTGTTGCGAATCCAATCCCAAAGATGAAAAGTCATGCGGAATTTGTAGCAGCCAATCGCCGTAGCCGCACTCGCCAAGGACTGTCGGATGATTTGTTTAACCCCAACGCCATCGGCGTGGGCGCGATGGACCAACGAGTACCGCGCACGCCGTTGGCGTAGCGGTTAAATCAATGCGGCGAAGCCGCAACCAATGTGGCTCGACGTTCCGAGGCCGTGAAGATTTTCTCGTTCCGACGTTCAGCGTCCCGTGCGAGCTCGCGACGCAGAGCGTGGGAACGAGATCAACGCGGCGACGTTTCCTCTCGATTTTGCATGTCTTCGGCTTGGTCACGAGCGACTCCAAACAAAGTAGTTGCCTCAGCCACCGCGCTTCACCAGGGACTCGGATTTGCGCCGCACGAATTTTGGAGATCATCATGCAGACATTGCGAATCAACCGACAGCGCCATCGTCGGCGAGGCGTCACGCTGACGGAGATCCTCGTGACGATCACCGTTGGCTTGGTGGCGGTTTGGCTGTTTGTTGCTTACACGGTGCATCGATCTCGGCCGCATGGCCGCCGCTTGGAATGCGAGAGAAACCTCCGGCAGGTCGCCCTCGCGGCGCAGGCTCATGCCTCGTCGAATCGGGGTCAGATTCCCGACTTGACCCGCCGACACGGCGTGCCGGGAACTGCCGGTGAATTGGTCTATCCGTGGGTCGTCGACTTGCTGCCGCATTTGGACTCCGCGGCGGTGTTTCGCACGATTCAATCTTCGACCGAGCCACCGTTCTCGGTGAATTGTCCGGTCCCCGGTTTGAAAATACTGAAATGTCCCAATGACGTGTCTCGATCGTCGCAAGACGGCGGCTTGAGTTACGTCGCCAACGCGGGCTACATGCGGGAAGACGATTGGGGAGCCAACAGCGCTCATCACGGTCTGCGGATCGATTGGGATCGAAACGGCTCATTGGACGACGTGGATTTGGACACAGCTCGCGCGACCGGACTCTTTTGGCGGCGAGACAAGCATCCCGCGATCAACGGCGACGGTGGCCAGCCAGTCACTTTCGACGAAGTCGCCGAGGGAGACGGACTGACTTTGACAATGATGTTCAGCGAAAACCTGGAAGCGACGAACTGGGTTTCGTCGAACACCAGTGAGATCGCCTTCGGCATCTTCGTGACCGTCGGCAGTTCCGATCAGCCCGATCCCGCCAAGTTCACATGGCCTCCCACGCAAGCCCCGTCGGAACTGCTCACTTTTGACACATCCCACTTCCAATTGGCGAATGCGAAGGGAAGTCGCGACGCCACGCCGGGCAGCCGCGTTGGCCGTGCTCCGCGTCCCAGTTCTCCTCACGCGGATCTCGTCAACGTCGCCTTCGTCGACGGCCGAGTGGAAGGGATCAATCTGCAAATCGACAAGCGAATCTGGGCCGCAATGCTCACTCCGAACGGACAACGCCGGGGCCAACCGGCGACGTGGAATTATTACTAGTCCTCACACAAGCGACCCCACCGAGCTTGCCTCGTTGGTCTCTACACAACTCGACCTCAATGAGGATCTCCTTGCCATTCGACGCACAGTATTGCCTCTGTGGTTAGTGGGTTTGCGTGAGGACTAGTGCCGAATTCACTGCCTTCATTCCTTTGACTGGATTCTTCCAGGCACATGATGGGCTTGTCCGTCAAAGGAATGAAGACATCCTGAGAAATCGCACATCTTCAAAACGGGCACTTCGGGTTAATTCGCGGTCGCCGCCAGCGCGATGTGCTGAGCTTGCCCCGGGTCGGTCAGCGGGAAGTCGTCGCGAAAGTGGACCCCTCGGCTTTCCGTGCGAGCGACGGCGGCGGTCGCCATCAGACGGGCAATCAGCAACAGGTTTTGCAGTTCCCAACCTTTGAGCTGTGCGAACTCGCGAATCGAAACGTACCGGTCCCAGAAGTCAATCTGCGTGAGTGCCTCTTTGAGTCCCGCCGCATTCCGTGTGATGCCGACTTGCCGGCCCATCAAACTTTGCAGCGAGTTCGTCAGGTCCGTCAGATTCAAATCGTGATCCTCCACTGTCATCGGCCGAGCGTCGGCACACAGCGGGAACGCGGCGAAGCTATCGGGCTGAGCGAGTGCCAGTTCCGAGGCTCCGCGTCCGCATCGCAGACCGTAGACAAGACCTTCCAACAGACTGTTCGAGGCGAGTCGATTGGCTCCGTGCAGCCCGGAAGAGGTGACTTCGCCAGCGGCCCACAAGCCGGGCAAGGTCGTGCGACCATCCACGTCCACCGTCAGGCCGCCAATCATGTAGTGAGCACCGGGCCGCACAGGGATTTGATCGGAGGTGATGTCGAGCCCGAACCCGGCACACACGCGGCCGATGTGCGGGAAGCGTTCCCGAACCAGCGGCTTCGGCAAGTGTGTCAGATCGAGATACACGCACGAGTGCTTCGTCCTCTCCATCTGCCGCGTAATCGCCAGGCTGACTTCATCGCGCGGGGCAAGTTCCAGCGAGGAGTGATAGTCCCCCATGAAGCGATGTCCGAAGCAGTCGCGCAGATAGGCTCCTTCGCCGCGCACCGCTTCGGTGATGAGATGCCGCGAGCTACCCGCGATGTAGAGCACCGTCGGATGAAACTGCATGAACTCCATGTCGCGCAGCTCGGCCCCGGCGCGGAAGCCGAGCGCGTGGCCGTCGGCGGTGGCGATGTCCGGGTTGGTGGTTTCACGATAGAGCCGCCCCGCTCCACCGGTGCAGAGAATCGTCTGCTTGGCCCAGACCAGCGTCTTACCGTGCTGAGCATTCCAGACGATCGCGCCGCGGCAAACTCCCTCGTGAGTCAGCAGATCGAGCGTTGCCGTCTGCTCCCAAACCTGAGCGTATTCGGCCGAGCGGACTCGCGCCATCATCGCCCGCATGACTTCCTTCCCGGTCGCATCCCCCAGCGCGTGAGCGACTCGGCGATGACTGTGTCCCCCTTCTTGAGTCAGCGCGATCGCCCCGTCTTCGAGATCGAAGTTCGCTCCGAACGTGACCAGTTCGCGAATCCGTTCGGGAGCTTCGTTCACGACCATGTTGACGACCGACTCATCACACAATCCTTTGCCGGCCGCCATCGTGTCGGACGCATGATTGGCCACATCGTCCAGCGGATCGAGCACACCGGCGATGCCTCCCTGAGCGTACGCGCTGTTGGATTGATCGAGGGCGTCCTTCGTCACGACGACCGTCGTCAATCGCGGGTCAATGGCCAGAGCCGCGCGAATCCCCGCGATCCCGCCACCGATCACCAGCACATCGGCAAACACATGCGGCACACGCTTCGGATCAAAGCGGACGAGATACCGACGCTTCAGCGGGAGTTGCAATCGAGTCACAGCGTTGTCTTTCGTTGGCGACCATCATCAAAACCGCGCTCGACAAACTAACCCGAAGCGTCAGCGAGGGCGAGCGCCGGCGGACGTTGATTGGCCGAAGTGTTTTTCGCGATCGTGCGTTTTGAAGTTGCACGCTTTGAACTTGGCTCCGCATCGTTTTGTCAGTTTCTCAGTTTGTCTTCATTCCTTTGACCAGATTCCTTTGATTCATGGAGCGAACCTGCGTCTAAGGATTTCGATCAAAGGAATCTGGTCAAAGGAATGAATGAGTAAAAGTCATTGTGACTCGCCTCCTGAGTGCGGCGTACCCGCCGCCACGATCTGGCCCCCCGCGTCGCCCGCTCCGGGGCCGAGTTCGATTACCCAATCGGCGGCCGAGATGAACTCCGGCCGATGCTCGATCACGATCAGCGAGTGGCCGACTTCAACCAGCCGGCGAAAGCACTCTAACAAGACGGCGATGTCGCGAGCATGAAGGCCGGCACACGGCTCATCCATCAGGAACAGCGTCCGCTTGCGAGAACGATTCGCGAGCAACGTCGCCAGCTTTAATCGCTGACACTCGCCACGCGACAGTGTGCTGGCCGATTGACCGAGCGGCAGATAACCCAGCCCAACATCCTTCAGCGATTTCAATCGTCGTTGCAGTTGCGGCTGACCTCGAAAGAACGTGAAGGCTTCATCGCCCGACAGATTGAGCACCTCGGCAATCGACAGCCCGCGCAGCTTGGCGTCGAGCAACTCACGCTGAAACCGCGAGCCATGACATTCGGGACAGACGACCGTCAGGTTCGCGAGGAACTGCATGTCGATCTCGACCGCACCGAGTCCTCGGCAACGCGGACAACGTCCACCGTCACTCGCGTTGAAGCTGAAATGCCGAGCCGTGAAGTTCTTCACCTTGGCTTCGGTCGTCTGCGCGAAGAGCTGCCGAATCTCGGCCAGCAGAGACAACATCGTCGCCGCGTTCGCCCTTGCTGATCGTCGGATTGGAGTCGAATCGAGAAAGACGACTTCGTCAATCTGCTCCGCTCCAGTCAGCGCGGTGAAGCGGCCGGCCGGACCGTCAGGGAGTGAAGGTTTTGAGCCGCGACCGTCAGGAAGCGGTCTCAAGTTTTGATCAGTCAGCACTCCCTGACGGTCGCGGCTCGAAGACTTCGCGGTCGATCCGAATCGCTGGCAGAGCGCCGGATACAACGTGTGCTCGATCAGCGAACTCTTTCCGCTACCGCTGACACCAGTGACAACGCACAACCGGTTGAGCGGGAACGTCACATCGAGTTGATTGAGGTTGTGCAACGTCGCACCAGCCAGTGCGAGCCTGAACCCATCAGGCTCCGCGACCTGAACCGAACGCGCTAGCGTCGGGCGTGCGCCAGAAGGCAACTCCTGCGCGCAGCCCGCAGCTAGCGCCGTTGCTCGTGCGAAGCCCGCGGCTAGCGCCGTCGGCTCATTGGCCGTTTGCCTCACCACACGTCCGCCGTTGCGACCGGCACCGGGGCCGAGTTCGAGCACCTCGTCCGCCGCCGCGAGAAACGACTCCGAATGCTCGACGAGGATGACCGTATTGCCCGTCTGTTGCAGTCGCTGAATCGCGACCAGCACGCGCTCCGCATCGAGCGGATGCAAGCCCCCCGACGGTTCGTCGAGCACATACAGCGCGTTGTCCAACCGCGTCGCCAAGACTCCCGCCAACCGTGCCCGCTGCCGTTCGCCGCGAGACAGAGTGCGCGGAGAACGATTCAAGGCGAGATGTCCCAAGCCAAGATCGAGCAGCGTCCGCAACCGCGCCGACAACTCGCCCAACAGATTCGCAACCAGCGTCCGGTCGTCCGACGGAATGTTGGCCGAGAGATCGACAACGAACGCGCCGAGTTCCGTCAGCCGCATGTCCCGCAACGCAGTAATCGTCGAACCGCGCGACCGGCGGAGTTGTTTAACCCCTACGCCATCGGCGTGGGCGCGTTCGGTGTCGGCGCGTTCGGTGTCGGCGCGTTCGGTGTCGGTGAGTTCGGCGTGGGCGCGTTCCGAGTCGGTGCGTTCTGTGTCGGCGCGTTCATCCATGCCGCTCGCGCGCACGCCGTTGGCGTTGCGGTTAAACATCTCGCTCGTCGCCGCGCGAGACTCGACTTGCAAACGCACACTCCGCCCGGTCGCGCTCAGTCTTGAACCGCCGCAATCCGGGCATTCGATCATCGACGACGAGACCGCCGAGACCGCTTGGTTCGGACGTCCTTTCGGCTTCGGCACCTTCGCGTCTGAAGCGCCGATTCGTCCCAGCCCACTGCAACTTGGACACGCACCGAGCGGACTCTCGAAGTTCAACAAGTCTGGCTCCAGCGACGGGAACTCCGCGTCGCACGCAGAGCAAATCAATCGCCGAGAGAACCGCGTCGCTCGCCACGGAAACTTCGCATCCGCTTCCGACAACACAACGCACCGATCGCCACCGTGCGAGTACGCCTGCTCGATGCTTTCTAGCAAGCGAGCTGCATCGGTGCGGCCAGCCACGAGACGATCCACGACGATCAGCATCTGCGATTTGTCATCTGCCATCTGCCCTCTGCCATCTGCGTTTCTCTCGTTTCTCTCGTTCCCACGCTCCGCGTGGGAACGAGCGTCCCGACGCTCCGCGTCAGCGGCGGTGGTGTTGATTTCGAGCAACGGATCACCGCCCCGACGCGGAGCGTCAACGCTGACGTTCCCACGCAGAGCGTGGGAACGAGAGGAATCTGCCATCTGCCATCTGCCCTCTGCCATCCCTGATTCCGGCAACTCCATCGTCCGCGCGAATCCAAGCTGCCTCCAATTCGCGATCGCCGCGTCGCTCTTCTCCGACAAAAACGCGACGACGAACTTCGTCCCTTCTGGCAACAACTGAACCTCGCGGCAGACGTCATCCGGCGAGTGCGCCGCCAGCGGCACGTCACATCGCGGGCAGAATGCTCGCCCCAGCCGAGCGAACAGCATCCGCAGCAAATCATCAGTCTCGGTCATCGTGCCGAGCGTCGCTCGCTGATCGAAGGTCGCGTCCGCACGAAACGCGATGGCCGGAGGCAGATTCTCCAGAGCGTCCGCATCCGGCCGTTCGATCCGCTCCAAGAACTGCCGAGCCGATGGCGCGAACGTCTCGATGTACCGCCGCCGCCCCTCGGCCACGAGCGTGTCGAACGCGAGGCTGCTCTTCCCCGCGCCGCTGACCCCGGTGATCGCAATCAGTTTGCCCAACGGCAAACTCACGTCGATCCCCTGCAAGTTATGAACGCGAACGCCTCGCAATTCGATGTGTGACATCCCGCGAGGATAATTCAGAGGCGGCTCAGGGGTCAGGCACTTCGGAAATTCGGAATTGGCATGCGGCCAATTCCGAA
>JBJXEX010000389.1:0-3273 GCA_046156195.1 Planctomycetaceae bacterium
TTACGACAACACCGTCGAGCTTTCGTCCCAGCATCCATGCCGGCTCCCTCCTCCTTGAGCAGAGAAAGGATGCCGACAATTGCGAACGCCGAAAACTCGACATTATTTCAGACATAAAATCCGGCAGTGTCAAAAGATGTTTTTGATGCAGGCTCCGTGCGTCCGCTGTTTGAACTGCGGAGCGAAGACGTGGCATCAGCCGAAGTTTGCGGAGGGCCAGAAGCGTTACACCAAGAACTTCGAGCAGTTCGTCTGCGGCTGGATGTCGCGTGTCATGATTCAAGATGTGGTCGAGACCTGCGGTCTCTCGTGGGACACCGTCGCCGAGATTGACCAGCGCCGGCTAAAGCGGCTTGGCCGGCCGGCACTTCAGAGCCTGGAGCGTCTGGCGATTCTGGAGCGTCTGGCGATTGATGAAGTGCATGTCGGCAAATTGCATCGGTTCCTCACGTTGGGGTACGACCTCGATAGCGGCACGATCGTGTCGGTCTCGAAGGGACGTGGCCAAAAGGCACTGACAGGCTTCTTTTCGCGGCTGAAACGAGCCGGAGTCACGATTCAAGCCGTGGCCACCGGCATCCGCGTCCTACGAACCATGTCCAACACCCTGCGAGGATATCGCACCGGACTCCTCAACTGGTATGACCATCCGATCTCGACCGGCCCGCTCGAAGGAACCAACAACAAGATCGGCCTCCTCCAACGCCGAGCCTACGGCTATCGTCGCTATGGCCACTTCAAACTCCGACTCCTCATCCTTCATCACGCCAAGTTCACTCTCGCCGGATAAGAGACTATGTCACCAGCCCCAAGATCCCCGATGAACCAATCGGCACTCCGCACGGCGACTTCTGACGCGAAAAAAACCGCCTGACAAAGCGCTCGTAACCGGCCACAATGCCCCGTCTTCATCCGCAAAGGAGATTTCGATGGGGTTGCTTCCTCGCAAACGAACGGTAATCGGCGGCACTCTCGCGGTCGGCTTGGTCGCCGGGATTTGGCTCTCTGGAAAACTGCCGCACTCGGGCACTGGTTTCGGATTGGGTTCTGGCGGCGATGGGATGCTCGGCCAGCCAGATCCAAACTCGGCTGCCGCGCTGGCCAAAGAAGACATTTCCAAGTCAGACTCATCCGGTGCTCCTGCTGAGCATCGTGCCCAACCGAGACGAACCGATGCCGAGCCTCTCGACGATGTGCTGACGATCCTGGTCGATGGCCGCCATTACTCGGTCTGGCGAAAGACTCCCAAAGGCAACGGCTATTTTCTCGCCGAATTGGATGAGCTCATTCCTCTCGCCCTCAACTCCAAACGCAATGACGAGGGCCTTCGCGTGCGCATTCTCCGCAGTGAATCCGCTCGTGTCACCGCTTGGCAAAAACTGCAATCGGAACTTGTCCAAGCTGGCGTGCCCGCCGAGTCGATCGTGCTGACAAAAGACTTGGTGAAGTAACTCGACGCCTCATTGCAGTTTTCCGCGTCCCAGGATTGGCCAAACAACTTCCAGTCGCTCGCCTCGAAAGCCATAAAAGTGATCGTGCAACGGCGTCGTGAAATCGGCATAGCCGACGATCAACTCGACCTTGTCGCCTATTTTCAGATTCTGTGACTGTGGGCCAAGATTCAGCTCGCAGTGCTCCGCGCTGAGCCGCTTGATGCTCGCGTCAGGCCAACCTTTGACGATTGGCAATTGCACGTCAGGATTTAGCGTCTTCCGCCCGCTGTCGAGCACTGCGCGATCCAGTGTCGGACGGCTGACGACAGTTGCGAGAACCGAGAGCGCTGAGTCCAGTCCGTCCACATGGCACTCTTGCAGATAGAACGGGTCCGCGAAGATACCGCCTCCACACTGCAACTCGGTGATACCATCGCATTCGGCGGAAATCTGGTAAGACCCGGTTCCTCCCGCGCTGACAATGTCGCACCGCAAACCATCGCGGCGCAATTTGTCGGCACACTCCGCGAGAACTGCCATCGCCTCGCGAATTTGCCGCCGCTTCTGGTCGGGGTTCTCGATCCGCAGCAGGTGCCCTTCGTAGCCCATGATGCCAACGAACTCGATTCCCTTGAGTTTCGAAACCGCCAACGCAAGATCAAACGTGTCCCGGCCAGGCCGAGTTCCCACGCGATCCATGCCTATGTTCAATTCAATGATGACTCGGCATGTCACCCCGTTCCGAGCACAAATCGCGGCCAGCGGCTCCACTTGAGCGAAGTGGTCGCACGCAACAATCGGCTCGGCCAAAGCGCAGAGAGCGGCCAGTCGCTCCCACTTCAACTCACCGACGACCATATTTGCGATCAAAACATCGCGAATCCCCGCCGCCGCCATCACCTCCGCCTCCGAAACCTTGGCAACCGTGACACCAATCGCCCCTGCAATGATCTCTCTCCAAGCGATCGCCGGTGTCTTGTGGCACTTCGCATGAGGCCGCCAACCTTTTCCAAAGCGACGGAGAAACTCTCCCATCCGCTTGATATTTCTTTCCATCAAGTCCAGCTCAAGGCAAAGGACAGGTGTGTCGAGGCAGATCTTTTGGCAACCAATGTAACTTGCTGGCACGGTGCGAATTCCGAATAAGTTCTGAGGTCAACAAACACAATCACGAATCAATCTCGACCACCAGATGATAGCTGCTCCGCCTACTAGAAAAAAATCTGGAGGGTTGATTGACTCTCTGCTGAGTCTGGCTATTATTCGCCTCCCCGTCGCGGGCACCGTTGGTGGCCGCGACGTTGTTCTCTGAAAATTTGGTTGATGGCCTAACAAAAGTTAAACAAGCAAGAAGTATGTGCATCATTTTGCGACGATGCACGAGTGGGACAAGCGTTTCTGTTAATCGCCAATGACGGTTTTGGCTGTTGTTGAGGCAAATTACACGAAGGGTTTGATCCTGGCTCAGAATGAACGTTGGCGGCGTGGATTAGGCATGCAAGTCGAGCGCGAACCGTAGCAATACGGGGAGAGCGGCAAACGGGGTAGGAAGGATTGGTGACGTGCCCTTCGGGCGGGGATAGCCATGGGAAACTATGGGTAATACCCGATGATCTCCCGGGTTTGAATGCTTGGGTGTAAAGGTGTGATTCCACCGGAGGAGTGGCCAATCTGACATCAGCTAGTTGGTAAGGTAACGGCTTACCAAGGCTTCGACGTCTAGGGGGTGTGAGAGCATGGCCCCCACCACTGGGACTGAGATACTGCCCAGACACCTACGGGTGGCTGCAGTCGAGAATCTTCGGCAATGGGCGAAAGCCTGACCGAGCGACGCCGCGTG